>JAZFSR010000237.1:0-2067 GCA_036446295.1 Candidatus Aminicenantaceae bacterium | reverse complement strand
CAGCGATATTTTTTATTTTAGGCCGTTGACCGTGTTCATGAATTTTTCGATCTGAATGACAAATCGCTCGTGTGAGCCCTGGCCGATGAGACCATGGTTGTCGTGGGCTTCGACTTGAAATAAAAGTCTCTGTCCATCGATTTTTATTAGAGTTGCCTTGGCTGAAATACGTTTGCCGAGCGGAGTGGGTTTCAAGTGCTCGATATTGACTTTGGTTCCCACCGTTGTCCAGTCATGGGGAAGATAGACTTGTGCTGCAATCAGCGCTGCTGATTCCATCAGTGCAATCAACATAGGAGTGGCCAGCACTTCGACCTGGCCCGATCCGAGAATTTTGGCCGTATGCTCTTGATCTACGATAAGTGATTGTGTGGAAGAGGCGTCCAGTGGAATGTTAAAATCCATCGATCTACTCCTTCTCTCTCGTTTATGATTCGTTATTATCCCAATTAGTTTATAGCATAACATGACTGGCGTAGTATTACTAAAACTTCCTTAAAATATTTTTATTTGACAGGACGAGTCCCTATAAGTAAAGTTCTTGTCATGAGTAAAAAAGAATCCTTTTCACGATGGGGAATCATTTTTGCGGGCTTAGGAATGGCTGTAGGCACAGGGAACTTGTGGCGTTTTCCCCGTATTGTTTCTCAGTACGGTGGTGGTGCGTTCATGATTGCCTGGATTATCTTTCTTTTTGTATGGGCCCTGCCGCTTCTGACCATAGAATTGGCCATTGGGAAAAAAACACGTATGGGGGTCATCGGTTCATTTGGAAAAATGATGGGACAAAATTTTGCCTGGATGGGGACTTTTGTCACCTTCGTGACCGCCGCCATCACATTTTATTACACCGTTGTCACTGGTTGGTGTGTGAAATATTTCTTTGCCACATGCTTTCAAGGTTTGATCAAGAAAGATCCGAATCAGTACTGGGAGGCTTTCCAATCTTCGTGGGAGCCGGTGGCCTTTCATTTTATTGCCATTTTTATCGGCTGTACGATCATCTATTTTGGAGTGATTAAAGGCATCGAGCGAGCTAACAAAATTCTTATTCCGGCTCTTCTTGTTCTTCTTCTGATCGCAGTGTTCCGTTCTCTGTCTCTTCCCGGTGCAGTCCAGGGGTTGAATTTTCTTTTTTCTCCAAATCTCTCGCAGTTAGGGGATATAAATATCTGGCTGAATGCATTGAGCCAGGCTGCCTGGTCGACCGGTGCGGGTTGGGGTTTAATGCTAACTTATGGAATTTATTCCAGGAAAAAGGAAAATCCCATTTTGACCTCATCGACATTGGGATTTGGAGATTATGTCGCCTCTCTCCTGGCCGCCTTAGTGGTTATCCCCACAGTTTTTTCTTTTTTTGCAGGCCAGAATATGGCCCAGGCTAGGGTACTTGAAGTTATGAGTCAGGGAAATGAAGGATTGACCTTCAAATGGCTTCCTATCCTGTTCTCGAAAATTCCTTCGGGATCCTTTTTTCTTGCTCTCTTCTTTTTGGCTCTGTGTTTTGCCGCTTTTTCCTCATTGATTGCTCAGCTGGAGCTCATCAGCAGGATTTTTATCGATTCAGGACTCACGAGGAAAAAAGCCGTGATTACTGTTGGCGTCGGCTGTTTTCTCATGGGGCTCCCCTCTGCCATCAGCATCGGCTTTTTCAACAATCAGGATTGGGTGTGGGGGCTTGGACTGATGGTCAGTGGAGCGTTTCTCATATTCCTTGTATTAAAAGTGGGTCCCCGGAAATTCCGAGAGGAGATTATTTTGGGCTCTGACCAAAATATAAAGCTGGGGAGATGGTTCGATTACCTTGTGATGTTTTTTCTTCCTCTCCAAATGGTGGCCATGCTTGTCTGGTGGTTATGGGATAGTTATAAGGCCAATCCGGGAAATTGGTTAAAAATATTTGCCACAACCTCGGTGGGCACTGTCCTCTTTCAGTGGTCTGTAGCGATAACCGTTTTTATAATCTTTAATAAGGCCATCACGAAAAGAATGTTTACGGAAAGGGAAAAAAATGGAAATTAAAACCCTCATCACAATGATATTGATCTTTGGAGTCTGTCTCGGAGG
>JAZFSR010000236.1:0-12832 GCA_036446295.1 Candidatus Aminicenantaceae bacterium | reverse complement strand
CCGCCCATACCATCGGCCACGGCAATGAGAAAGCGCGGCCTTTGAGTACTGTCGAAGGAATAGCATAAGAAACTGTCTTCATTATTAGACCTTTTCTTTCCGATATTCGTATCGCCAAAAACTTCTATGTTCATTTTAGTTATCGTAGGAAAAAATCTATAATTCTTCAAGAGATTTGTCAAATGTTATATGAAATTATATGATTTCTCTATGAGTTTTTTGAATCGTGAGGTCTATGATGACGGAAATTAAACGTCGGGAGTTTTTAAAAGCTTTAGGGACCACGGCTGTCACTTTGTCTATTCCGGGCATGGCCGCCTTGTCGTCCGGTTGTCGTCCGGGCGTGAGCTCAAAGAAGCCAAACATCATTCTTATCCTTGTTGATGATATGGGATGGACGGACGTGGCCAGCTATGGCAGCCGGTACTACGAAACACCGAATATCGATCGACTGGCGCGGGAGGGGATGAAGTTTACTGACAGTTATGCCTCCTGCGCGGTCTGTTCACCGACACGGGCATCCATCATGACAGGGAGATATCCGGTCCGGATGGGGATTACAGACTGGATCCGCGGACGCTTTCAGGGCGGGACGGTACCTTTGGATGGAAAAAACCCTGATGGTTATGAGAGCCAAAAGAACAAGAAACTGCTCTGCCCCCAGAATGCCCGCTGGCTGGAACTGGATGAGATTACACTGGCTGAAGTGCTTAAGCCGGCGGGGTATGTTTCCTGTCATATCGGCAAATGGCATTTGGGTTTTGAGGAATGGTACCCGGATAAACAGGGATTTGATACCAATATCGGGGGGTGTGACTATGGGCAGCCTCCCAGCTATTTTGATCCATATTACAGAAAAGACCATGGCTATATTCCCACTCTCCAACCACGGAAAGTCGGGGAGTTCCTCACCGACCGGGAAGCCGATGAAGCCGTACATTTCATTGAGGAAAACAAAAAAAAGCCGTTTTTTCTCTACATGGCTCACTATGCCGTTCATACACCTCTTGAGGGAAAAAATGAGGTGGTGCGAAAATATGCCTCAAAACCTCCGACTAACCAGGACAATCCAACATATGCCGCTATGGTTGAGAGTGTGGATGATTCGGTCGGGAAAATCCTGGATAAACTCGATGAACTGGGCATGGCAGAGGAGACTCTTATCCTGTTTACGTCCGACAATGGAGGATACCTGCGGGCGACCCACAATGCCCCCCTTCGTTCCGGAAAAGGCTATCCCTATGAGGGAGGAATCCGTGTGCCCTTGATTGTCCGGTGGCCCGGCAAAATTAAACCCGGATCGGAAGAGAAAACTCCGGTCACCAGTGTCGATTATTTTCCGACTGTGTGCGAAGCCGCTTCCATACCGATTCCCGATGACCGTCCCATCGATGGGCTGAGTCTTTTGTCACTGCTGACACAAAAAGGGTCTTTAGAGAGGGACGATATATTTTGGCATTTCCCCCATTACCGTGGCGAAATTATGCCTTACAGTATCATCCGCAGCCAGGATTGGAAGCTCATCAAACGGTATGAAGGACAAACGTATGAGCTGTTTAATTTAAGAGAGGATCTTTCAGAGGAGTCCGATCTTTCCGATAAGTTTCCGGAAAAAGTTGCCGAACTGAACCAAAAACTCGAGGCCTGGCTTACGAGGACCGGAGCTAAAATGCCCAAACCCAATCCCAACTATAACCCACAATAATAATTGTGAATTTAAATTAGAGGAATGCGAAAACACCTGGATTCAATTTTAATCAAACCGGCCGGCCCGGACTGCAATATGAACTGTACGTATTGTTTTTACCTGAAGAAGTCAGAACTTTTTCCGGAAACAAAGGTGCACCGAATGACAGAAAAAATACTGGAGGAGGTGACCAGGCAGTTTTTAGCCCAACCTCTGCGAGAGCTGTCCTTCAGCTGGCAGGGTGGAGAGCCGACCTTGATGGGGCTTCCTTTTTTCCGGACGGCCGTAAAGCTTCAGGAGAAATATGGACACGGACAGGTTGTGGGGAACGGCCTTCAAACGAATGGGTACTTCATCAATGAAAAATGGGCCGAGTTTCTCAACACGTACAAATTCTTGATCGGCTTATCACTGGATGGGCCTCGACATGTTCATGACAAATACCGGTTTTTGGGGAATGGGAAAGGATCATGGTCACGTGTAGTGAACAGCGCCAAGCTTTTGCTCGATGCGGGAGCGGCGGTGAATGTCCTCTCTGTGGTCAATGATTATTCCGTCCGGTTTCCCCAAGAGATCTATAATTATTTTAAGGATTTAGGCCTGGAGTATATGCAGTTTATTCCCTGTGTGGAGGCCGATCCGGAAAATTCTTCCCGGTTGGCTTCATTTTCTGTTTCTGCCCGGGCCTATGGTACTTTTTTGTGCCGGCTCTTCGATCTCTGGCTTGCTGATTTTAAGGACGGAAAGCCAACCACATCGATCCGATTCTTCGACTCTGTCTTTTACGGATATGTCGGAATGCCTCCTCCGGAATGCACGCTTTTAGAAAAATGCGGGAATTACGTCGTCGTCGAACACAACGGAGATGTCTTTTCCTGCGATTTTTTTGTCGAAGAATCTTGGAGACTGGGAAGTGTGCTCAACGGCAGTTTGATCGATATGTTGAATTCCAAGCAGCAGAACGTTTTTGGTGAGAAAAAAAAGTTCCTGCCGAAAGACTGCTTGGACTGCCGGTGGCTCCATAACTGCCGCGGAGGATGTATAAAAGACCGCATCCGAGATCCGCAGGACCGGAAACTCAGTCATTTTTGCTCAGCCTACAAGATGTTTTTTCAGCACGCGAATTCCCGGCTGCAGAAAATGGCCTCGGCATGGAAGAATGAACAGGCCCGGCAGAAGGAGGCTCTCAAGGAGAGAACCAAAAGGCAGCGTAAGATAGGACGAAATGATCCCTGTTCCTGCGGGAGCGGCTTGAAGTACAAGAAGTGCTGTGGACAATGAGAAAATATGTGGTGGGAGTTGACCTTGGCGGGACGAAAATAGAGGCTTGTCTACTAGACAGTCAGCGAAAATGTCTGGACAGACGACGGGTGTTTTCAGAGGCCTCCGAAGGTATGGAACATGTTATCGATAAAATTGTCCACCTTGTCCATATGGTTTCTGGGAAAAAAACTATTTCTGCGGTAGGGATAGGAACTCCCGGGACCTTTATCGAAGCTGAAGACCGCATTTATGGTTCCCCTCATACTCCTTTGTATCATACGACCGGTTTTATTCCCATCTTGAAAAAGAAGCTGGCTCCGTGTCCTATTATCGTGGACAATGATGCCAACTGCCTCGCTGTGGCCGAATATTTTGCCGGCTGCAAAGGGAAATATCACTCTGTCATGGCGGTCATATTGGGCACCGGTGTGGGGTCCGGTTTGGTTTTAAAAGATAGACTTTACCGGGGTTCCCTGGGCGGAGGAGGTGAGATCGGACACATGACGATTGACATCCATGGCCGGATATGTGAGTGTGGGCGGCATGGTTGTGTGGAGGCTTATCTTTCAGGGCCGAGTCACAGCCGAAGGTTTTTTGATCTCTGCGGTCAAAAACTTCAAGTTCAGGAGATTTACAAACTCTACCAGGAGAAAAATCCCTATGCCATCGAATTGTTCATGAAGAGTGCAAAAATCATGGGAGAAGCTTTTGCCAATACTGTCAATATCCTCGATATTCAAGCGATCATTCTTGGCGGAGGAGTGTCCAATCTTCCCATATGGTACACGGAAGTGTCTCAGCATTTGGACAACCTGTTATTTGGCGTGCCGAGGGACAGTGTCCCCATTTTGAAGGCAAAGCTAGGGGATTCCGCCGGCGTTTTTGGTGCCGCCTATCTGGCGCTTCGGGAACTCGGTTTGATGGAATTTTAGAGGTTGAGAAAATGACAGATACAAAAAATAAAATCGATATGGGAAGACTTCCTGTCAATGGAAAAAAACAGACCTCCCTCCGCAAAACATTGGGGATTTTTGACGGCATAGCGATCCTTGTCGGCATCACAATCGGTGCAGGTATATTTTCTACACCTCAGATCATTGCCGGTTATCTGAGATCCTTCCCCATCATCATTTTTTTCTGGGTTGTTGTTGGGATATTTGTTTTTGTTGGAGGTTTGATCTATGCGGAACTGGGAACAAGGCTGCCCAATACGGGTGGAGAATATGTATATATCAGCCGCTGCTTTGGTCCATTTGCCGGATTCATGTTTGGATGGTCCCAGCTTTTTATCATACGTACGAGCCCGGCTGCAGGCCTGGCCATCATCACGGTGAATTATCTCGGCTATTTTGTGGAGTTAAAACAGTGGACCCAAACGGCTGTGGCTTTGTCGGTGATCGCTTTTTTTGGGGTGCTCAACTATATCGGAATCCAGAGGGCTTCCGTGTATCAGAAAGTATCAACCGTAATCAAGATAGGAGGAATCTTTGCCATTGTGATACTCGGCCTCATCCTTGTCCAGGGCCATGAGAACATGTTGAATACTGAGGCGGTACCCACAGGCAATCTTGGTCCATTTGGGAATGCGATCGCGGCGCTTATGCTTATCACATTTTCGTACATAGGTTGGGATCGCGTCGGGTATGTGGCCGGAGAGATGAAAAATCCCAGGCGTACAATTCCTCTGAGTCTTATTATTGGTTTGGGTACCATCGTTATCGTCTATGTTTTGACCAATTGGGTTTACCATCAGACACTTGGGATGGAAGCCATGCGTCAGAGCACGATAGTTGCATCGGATGTGGCCATTCGGCTGATGGGGCCTGTCGGAGCCGCTTTTATAGCCATCCTCGTCATGATATCCACAACGGGCAGTATCAACGGCACAATGATGTCTGCTCCCAGAGCTTATTATGCTATGGCCAAAGACGGCTTGTTTTTTAAGTGGCTTAATTTCATTCACCCCAAGTACCGCACTCCTTCCCATGCGATTATGGCTCACTGTTTTTGGGCGGCAGTGATTCTGCTGGTGCGGAAAACATTCGAGACGATTGTTTCCGGAATGGTGTTTGCCATTTTGATATTTTTGATTTTTAACATTCTTGCGCTGTTTAAGCTCAGGAGAGAAAATGTCGGCGGTTCTTCCGTATTTAAAGTGCCGCTTTATCCCTGGCTTCCGGTCCTGTTTTTAGCGGGTGTTATTTTTCTGGTTGTCTTCCGGGCGATTTTTGAATGGCAGAAATCTCTCACCGATCTCGCGTTTATAGCCACGGGAATTCCCCTGTCTTACTTCTGGCTGAAGAAGAAAAAAGAGAAAAAGGTCGGCTGAGACATCAAATCCGGTGGGTTGTCTTCCGGTTTATTAATCGAGGAGAGCCTCGGTCCCAAGAATCCTTGCCGCATTCTCATAGAGGATTTTTTGGATGGATGTTTCGGCCAATGGTAAATTTTTAATGGCGTCTATGTTGACTCCAACCGATTTAACACCGGGCCAGTCAGAACCGTAGATGACCTTGTCGATGTTTTTTTCCAGCTCCGGAAAATATTTCAGAAGGTTTTTGGGCGGCAAACCGGAAATTTCAAGATAGAGGTTGGAGTGAAGCCGGGAAAGGAAAAATGCGCTCTCGTACCAGAGTCCACGACCTCCGTGGGCCATAAGAATTTTGCAGTCGGGAAAATCTGCAGCCACATCATCCAGATGGATGGGATTGGCGTACTTGATTTTTGATCCCTTGAAAATAGAAGAGCCCGTATGCACGAGGACGGGAAGACCGTGCTGCTGGGCCAGCTCATAGATGGGGTAGAGGTTTTTGTCATTGGGATAGAAATGGTTGTACGAGGGGTAGAGTTTGATTCCTCTGGCTCCTTTTTTAATAGAGTCTTTGATCTTTCGGTTCAGGTCGTTTTCCATAGAAGGATTGACTGTGCAGAAAGGGAGATAAATGTCTAGGCCCTGACAGAATTCCAGCACATACTCATTGGACACAATCCCTGTGGTAATAGGACTGATTTCGGGGAGGATAACGGCCTTTTTAATGCCAAAACTAAGAAGATAATCTGCGAAATGCCGTGGATTGGTCAGCTCCTCATATCGCTCATAGAGATCAGATCCGCAAGTCTTCTGGTATTCATGAACCCATGGGTGCCAGTGTTCTTTTAATCCGATGTGGATGTGAAAATCGATGACTTTTTTCAGCATACCTATTTTAATACTTTAAAATAATGATTCAGTCAATTTTAGATTAAAAAAATATTTTCTTTTCTAAAAACTCGTGATAAACTACATCAGTCGTGAGGGTTATCTTACAGAGAGAACACTGGGGATCTCTCTATCTTTTTTTTTCTCTTTTATCATTTTTTCCCCTATTTATAATTATCATAAAAGGAGGTTTTTATGGGTGATATTGTAATTGCTAGTGCTGTCAGGACTGCAGGAGGCAGTTTTGGGGGCTCTTTTAAAAAGATTTCTGCCGTGGAATTAGGGGCCTTGATACTTCCCGAAGCGGTGAGAAGAGCAGGGATAGAATTAGGTGAGGTCGATGAAGTTGTTTTTGGAACGGGCTGGCAGGCAGGTTTAGGGCCGAATATTGGCCGGTTGGCTACAATCAAAGGAGGGCTGCCCATCGAAGTGCCGGCATTTACAATTAACAAGCGGTGTGGATCTTCCCTCCGTGCGACATCCCTGGCCGTGCAGTTGATTAAGGCGGGAGATGCGCAGACTGTCCTTGTTGGCGGTTCGGAAAATTCTTCCCAGGTGCCGTACATCGCTCAAGGAGCCAGATGGGGAAACCGGATGGGGGACCGGAAGCTGATTGACATCCTTCACAAGGATGGATTTATGTGTCCTCTAGCCGGACATCTCATGGGAAACACGGCAGAGGCTCTCGTAGAAAAGTACAATATAAGCCGAGAAGAACAGGATGAGTGGGCGGCAGGAAGTCAGTCCAAGGCGGTCCGAGCCGGCCGGGAAGGCAAGTTTAAGGACGAGATCCTCCCTGTCGAAATTCCAGTGAGAAAGGGGGATCCTATTCTGTTTGATTCAGAGGAAATTCCCAGAGATGGTGTGACAGCCGAGAAACTGGCCAAACTGAAGCCGGTATTCAAAAAGGACGGAACGGTGACTGCAGGAAACAGCTGTGCTCTCTGCGATGCGGCCGCGGCTCTTGTGGTTATGACAAAAGAGAGAGCGGATGAGCTTGGTGTAAAACCTTTGGCGCGTGTTGTTTCCTACGCACACGTCGGCGTGGATCCCAAGCTTATGGGCATCGGTCCGGTTCCTGCTGTACATAAAGCCTTGGACAAAGCGGGAATGAAGCTCTCAGACATTGATATCATTGAACTTAACGAAGCTTTTGCCGCCCAGATCTTGGCCGTGGAGAGGGAATTGAAATGGGACCGTGAGAAAGTGAACGTTCACGGTGGGGCGATTGCCCTCGGCCATCCGGTCGGGGCGACCGGCGCGAAGATCCTGACAACACTTCTGTACGCATTAAGGGACACGGATAAAAATCTGGGATTGGTCAGCCTGTGTATTGGCGGCGGTCAAGGCGTGGCCATTGTGCTTGAGAGATTGAATTAAAAAGGGAGAACTCAATGGATATAAAAAGACCATTTGTACTTGGAACGGGAATCATGGGTGCCGGGATCGGACAGCTTTGTGCTCAGAAAGGCTATGATGTCGACATTGTCGATATTTCGAATGAAATTTTAGATAAAGCGAAAGCCAAGGTCCAAAAAGGCATGGAACGGCGGATCGAAAAGGGTAAAATTACCCAGGAGGACATGGATTCCGTGCTCTCCCGTATGCACTGGTCCACCGATATTGAAAAGGCTGCGAACAGTGATTTTGTTTTCGAGGCTGTCCTTGAAAATATGGACCTGAAAAAAGAAATATTCGGAAAATTTGCAGCCATCTGTTCACCGGGGACAATTCTTGCAACCAACACTACGGCGCTTTCGATAAGTCAAATCGCTTCGGCCGCAACACATCCTGAACGCGTCATCGGTATGCATTTCTTTAATCCGGCTGTCATCATGAAACTGGTAGAAATCATCCGTGGGGACGAAACATCCGATGCGACTGTCGAAAAGGCAAAGGCCTTTGCGGAAAAGCTGGGAAAAGTTCCCATCGCGACTTTTAAAGAGGCTCCTGCTGGAATTGTCAGCCGAGTACTGGCAGGCCTTCTCAATGAAGCGGCTGTGGTCTATGCGGACGGAATAGCCTCTCCCCAAAACATCGATGATGCCATGAAATTGGGTGCCGGTTTACCCATGGGGCCTTTGGCGTTGATAGATATGATCGGTTTGGATATTCATCTGGCCAAGATGGAGACTCTTTACGCAAAGCTCAAGGATGAGCGGTACAGACCGCCCGAGATTATCAAGGATATGGTAGCCCAGGGAAAACTCGGGAAAAAAACAGGCGAGGGTTTCTACAAATATTAAAGCATACCGGGGGCGGATAAGGAGATTATAATGGATTTTGATTTAACCGAAGAACAAAGAATGATTCAGGAGACGATCCGTAAATTTGCCGACGAGGAGATAGCCCCTGTGGCGAGCGAAAATGACAAAAAAGCCCATTTCCCACGGGATCTCTTTGAAAAGTTGGCCGCATTGGGCTTTATGGGCACTCCAATTCCAGAGGAATACGGAGGAGCCGGATTTGATTTTATCAGCCATGCGATCGTGGCCGAAGAAATAGGCCGGGTAGACTCTTCTCTAAGGGGAACCTATTCCGTTCAGGTTTCACTTGTAGAGCTGCCTATCTTGAAGTTTGCCAATGAGGAGCAGAAGAAAAAATATTTGCCGAAACTTACGAGTGGAGAATGGATTGGATGTTTCGGACTTACGGAACCCAACGCGGGAAGTGATCCCGCCTCGATGACCACATCCGCCGTTGAAGACGGAGATTCCTATGTTCTCAACGGGCAGAAGACCTGGATCACAAACGCCGGAATTGCGGACCTGGCCATTATTTATGCGAAGACAGATAAAGAGGCAGGCCCAAAAGGGATCACGGCTTTTTTTGTGGAGCGGGGAATGGAGGGTTTTTCCACCCGGGATCTCCACGACAAACTGGGACTTCGAGCATCGAATACAGCAGAGATTTTTTTGGAAAACTGCCGCGTTCCTAAAGAAAACATTGTGGGAGAGCTGAATAGGGGATTTAAAGTGGCCATGGGCACTCTGGATTATGGACGCTACACGGTTTCGGCAGGTTGTGTCGGTTCGGCACAGGGGTGTATCAACATCTGTAAAAAATACGTCAAGGAAAGAATCCAGTTTGGGAAACCTATAGGAGGATTTCAACTTGTCCAGCAGATGATTGCCGATATGGTTGTCGAATGTGAGGCCGGCCGGCTGCTGGTTTACCGGGCGGGACATATGAAAAATAAGGGACTTCCCAATACGCGTGAGACCTCCATTGCAAAATATTACTGCAGTGAAATGGTCAACCGAGTGGCCTACAAGGCCGTACAGCTTCACGGAGGATATGGATTTTCCGGTGAATACGATGTCGAACGCTTCTACCGTGATGCCCGGATCAACACTCTCTATGAAGGGACTTCACAGATTCAACAGCTCATTATCGGGGCCTATGAACTCGGTATAAAAGCCTTTGTCTGAAAAGGAGGAAATGGACTATGTACTCGACCCTTCTCTATGAAAAAAAAGAAACAATCGGGATTTTGACGATAAACCGCCCTGAGAAAATGAATGCCCTGTCCAATCTGCTGACATCAGAGTTGAAGACGGTCCTGGACACGGTCGAGCAGGACGATATGTTGAGAGTTCTCGTAATCACCGGAGCCGGAGACAAAGCGTTTGTGGCCGGGGCCGATATCCAAGAGCTTGTCACTCGGGATGCTCAAATTGGTCGAAAGGTTTCGAAAGAAAGGCAGGACCTTTTTTCCCGAATCGAAAACTTAGCTGTTCCGGTCATTGCCGCCATCAACGGATATGCGTTGGGTGGGGGGTTGGAGCTGGCCTTAGCCTGTTCCATCCGGATTTGTTCAGATCGAGCCAAGTTTGGGGCTCCTGAAGTCAAACTGGGCATCATTCCGGGAGACGGAGGGACACAGCGTCTCCCCAGGCTTGTCGGGCTGGGAAGGGCCATGGAAATGATCCTTTCCGGAGACTTTATCGACGCCCAAGAAGCCTATCGGATCGGGCTGGCCAACAAAGTCGTCCCTCATGAAGAGTTGATGGAAAAAACTCTGGAGCTGGCCGATAAAATTGCCTCCCGGCCGCCGCTGGCTGTCCGGTTTGCCAAAGAAGCCGTTAACCGCAGTGTTGGGAGTGGAGTGGATTCCGGATATGTCCTTGAATCCTACCTCCATGCCCTATCCTGTACGACCGAAGATAAAAAGGAAGGTGTATCGGCATTTCTGGAGAAACGAAAAGGTCAGTTTAAGGGAAAATAAAGACTTAGCCTGAATAATTCAGGTCAGAATACGATGATGGATCTTAAGGATTCTCCCTTTCTCAGCAGATCGAACGCGTCATTGATCTCAGTGAGCTTAAATCTGTGTGTGACCACAGGTTCGAGCTGGATCTTGCCGGTCCGGACCATTTCGATGATCTTCGGGTAGTCCACGGGTCTGCAGCCCAGGGATCCTTTGATTTCAATTTCTCGAAACATCAACCGGCCGGCATTAAGCGAGACACTGTGGTGTGTGTACCCGATCTGGCAGTGGCATCCTCCGGCCTTCACCGCAGCCGGACCCAATTCAATGGTCTTGGGATTACCGATGGCTTCTATGGAAATGTCGGCTCCTCCTCCAGTCAAGCTTCTTATCTCTTTGAGGATCGCCTTATCCTCTTTATCTTTGGCATTGATAGTGTGGAGTGCACCGAGCTTTTTGGCGATTTCCAGTTTATGATCTTTGATGTCGACGGCAATGACAGATCCTCCTACGGCTGCTGCGATCTGGACAACGTTTATCCCAACCCCACCACAGCCAAAGACCACCACGCTGTCTCCGGGTTTGACCTGTGCTCTATTTTTAACGGCATGGAATGGAGTGGAAATGGCATCGGCGATAATGCTTGATTCTTCGAGGGGAAGTTCCTCAGGTAAATGCTGGCAGTCTTTGGCGGGGACCTTGGTGTATTCGGCATAAGCTCCATTGATATGATTGCCCAGCATAACCATATTAAAGCAGATATTTTCCCGGCCGAGCCGGCAGTTATCGCAGTGCCCGCACGAAAAGACGGGCGGGATAAGCACCCGATCGCCGGCGGAAAAATTAGTCACTTCCGCTCCAACCTCTTCTACGATTCCCGAGGGTTCGTGACCCAAAATCATGGGGGGTTTCTTGAAAGTCGGCACGCCGTGATCGATGTAATGGGCGTCGGTGTTGCACACACCGCAGGCCGCCAATTTGACCAGAATTTCATGGGCTTCAATTTTCGGTATTTCGACTTCCTCGATTTTAAGGGGCTGATTGGGTCCGTGGAAAACTGCAGCTTTCATATTATTATTCCTCCTTTATTTATTTTTCCAGATAGGCGCTCTTTTTTCCATAAAAGCCTTTAAGCCCTCTTTGGCATCTTCTGTGGACATCAAGCTGTCCATATACATTTTTTCTATCCGTTCCAGGCCTTCCAGGAAATTTGTTTCGAGCCCAAGTGCCAGACCTCTTTTTGAATATTTGATCCCCACAAGACTTAACTCAGAAAAAGGCTGGATGAAGAGATCGAGCTCTGTGTCAAAGGTTTCGAGAGGAACAACCTTGTTGACCAAACCAATTTTTTCGGCTTTCTCGGCTGTGATGATTTTCCCGGTGAGCAGAAGTTCCGCCGCGTGTTTCAGCCCAACAAGCCGGGGAAGAATGAGCAGAGCGACAGGCGGGATAACGGAGAGTTTGATTTCCGGCTGCCCAATCTTGAGGTTGTCGGCTGCAAAAATAAGATCGCAAAAAATAGCCACTTCACAGCCTCCACCCAGCGTCAGTCCTTTGCAGGCTGCGACCGTGACGGCATCGATGTTTTGGAGATTGCGGAAAATGGCGTGGAACGTGTCCAGCATTTGTTCTACCTTGTCCTCCGTATGATCGGCCACATTCACACCGGCTGAGAAAGCTTTGTCTCCCATCGACGTCAACACGAGCACTTTCACCTCCGTGTTGCCTTTAAGGGAGACAAGAGCGTCATTCATGTCCTCCATTGTGGGAATGTCCAGGATATTGACGGGTGGACGGTTAATGGTCAGAAATGCTTTGTCCTCTTGGATCTCAAAAAGAATGTTTGAGTCATTGTGTTGAGTCATATTACCCTCTTCATAACACTTGGTTTGTATTCAAATCAAGGCTTATTCGATATTTTTTGTGCGAGTTCTTGTCCTTTCTGTGCGTACTCCAGGGATTTTGCGTTATTCCCGATGCGGTTAAAAAGATCGGCCAAAAGAAAATAGCCTAAAATCAGATCTTTGTCCTTTGGCTTTTTACTGATCCCTTTTTCTACAAGAGATATGGCCTCATGGTATTTTTCGCTGCGGTTGAGATATATCCTGGCCAGATAAAAATAGCCCAGTGGGAAATTCGAATTGCTGTTGAGTGTTTCCTCCAGGTATGTCTCTTCGTTGGCCACATCTCCCCTCAGTCTGTAGATGCGGGAAAGATTGAAAGAGGCCTTGAAATTATGAGGGATGTTTTCCAATTCCTTTTTGTATTCGGTTTCGGCTTGTGTGAAATCCTTCCTCTCTTCCAAGAGCTGTGCAAGATTATAATGGATGTTCATCAGTTTCGAGTTGCGTTTTTCGGCTTCCCTGAGAAATTCTTCGGCTTTGTCCAGATTTTTTTGGACCACATAGATCCCACCGATGGCGTTATAGGCTGAAGCAGAGGCGGGATTTAGCTCTATACATTTTTTATAATA
>JAZFSR010000235.1:0-5829 GCA_036446295.1 Candidatus Aminicenantaceae bacterium | reverse complement strand
ATCCCACGATTGAGGATCAGGCATGTTATTGTGGAATATTTTTCCTGCACCGCCAGCCCAGTATCCGTTGGAGGAAAAATACTGGGGAAGAGTTTGAGCCTCGGGAAGAACTTCTCTCCATACTTGATAATTCGAATACATCCCGGAGTTATAGCAGTGAATTCCGGTCATTAAAGATGTTCGAGATGGATTACATGAAGGAGATGCACAATAGTTACGTGTGAAATTTACGGACTGCTCTGCAAAGCGGGTAAGATTTGGGGTTTTAGCTTGAGGATGCCCACCTAGAGGTTCAATCCAATCATTAAGATCATCTACAGAGATAAATAAAACATTCGGCTGTTTGATCGCGGCTCCGATTGATTTTGTTTCAGAACGACGCCTGCAGCTGGGAACAGCCAGCGAGGTTAAACCCACACCGCAAGTTTTCATGAATTCCCGACGGTTGTATATCTTCATGCCAATCCTTTGATAATTTTGAGTATTTCGACAAATTCGGCCAGAACCATCGCCGTAGCCCCCCAGATTTTATGGCCTTCGAAAAAATAGAACGGGACTTCGACATTCATTCCGTGGAGAGTCCACGTTTCTCTCCGAACCGTTTTCGGATCGCAAAGATAATCCAGAGGAATTTCGAGCACTTCTGCCACCTCATATGGGGAAGGTTTAAATTGAGGTGGCTCTGTCATCCTGGCAACGACGGGATAAATACAGTAATTTGTGGGGGGAATATAGAGTGGGGTCAGTGGACCCAACACCTGAAAAGCAGACACTTGGATCCCAAGTTCTTCGCTGGTTTCCCTCAAAGCGGTTTGCTCGAGGTTCTCACCCTCCTCCTGCCGGCCGCCGGGAAAAGATATTTGGGCTTGATGACGGTCAACTAATTCTGTACGCCGGGTGAGAACAACAAATACTCGTGTTCCCTTAAGATAAAGGAGGACGAGGACTCCCGCTCTTTTGCAGGAATTCTGTACTTCTGTGTACACTTTGTTTCCGGGACGGGGATCGGGAACCATGTTCAACTGTGCGTTTAAACCGGGCATCGGTGTATTCAGCTTCTCTTTTATCATAGAAAAAAAATTCTCTGTCTCAGTCCCTCTTTCCATTACCTTTTTGTTTACAGGATTTCTATCCCCGGGTCAATGAGAATTCAAAAGGTTCGAAGATTTCCATTCGGAAAAACATAAGAGTTTTCATGAATTTCTCTATTGCTAAAATCAAATTTCTATTATATTATTCTTCGCACGATGACAAATCCGAATCGTCTTTCGGACATTTCAAACTCAATCTAATAAAATTAAACTGGATAGAGGAGGACAAAGATGGATTTTAGGGGAAAAAACTCAAAGGCCGCACTAAGCATTTTATGTCTAATGCTCGGAATTTTAGCAACCGGCTCTGCTTTTGCCCAGATGGAAGCCAAGGGAATCGCACAGGCATTCCCATGGAGAAACATCGGACCGGCCAACATGTCGGGAAGGATCTCCGACATTGAAGCCCTGGACAATGATTTCACTTTTGTCCTCATTGGATCCGCATCCGGAGGAGTGTGGAAATCTACAAATGCAGGAACCACCTGGGAACCCATCTTTGATACCTATAATTCCGCCTCAATCGGAGATATTGCCATCTTCCAGAAAGATCCCAACATCATCTGGGTTGGAACGGGAGAAAAAAATCCAAGGAACAGCATCGCCTGGGGAGACGGCATCTACAAATCCACAGACGGCGGCAAAACCTTCACACACATGGGTCTCAAAGAAACTCATTCCATATCCAAAATCATAACTCACCCGACTGATCCGGACACAGTGTTTGTGGCTGCCGGAGGACACCTCTGGGGATATTCCGGAACACGAGGACTTTTTATGACCACTAATGGCGGAAAAACTTGGAAAAAAATAAAAGGCGGGCTGCCTGATGACGGAAAAACAGGCGCCATCGATCTCATCATGGATCCATCGAATCCAGACATCCTCTATGTCGGCTTCTGGCAAAGACTCCGGAGGGCTTACCGTTTTGACAGCGGAGGGCCAAACGGTGGAATTTTTAAATCTACAAACGGAGGCCGGACTTGGAAAAAAATGACTAACGGCCTTCCTAAAGGAGACACCGGAAAGATCGGCCTCGCCATCTGCAGAACCAAACCCAATGTGCTTATGGCCTTTGTCGAGCATGGTTTCCAGCCCCGTGAAAACCTGCCTGATGGATCTGAAAATCCAGATTACAAAGATATGACCAAGCTGGGTTCCGGTATTTACCGGAGTGAAGACAGCGGTGAATCGTGGCAGTATGTAAACCGTTACTTCAACCGGCCCTTTTACTATAACCACATTCACCTCAATCCTATTGACGATAAAATCGTATACGTTGTGACCGGAGGCTATCTCATTTCCTATGACGGTGGAAAAACCCTTGAAAGGCAGAGCACTGGAATCCACGGCGACTACCATGCCCTCTGGTCTGATCCCACTAATAAGGACCGCTACTATATTGGAAACGATGGAGGAGCCTCCCTGACCCACGATCACGGAAAAAACTACCTCTTTTTCGATAACCTTCCCGTCAGCCAATTCTATGCCATTGGAGCGGACAACAGGGATCCCTACTATGTCTATGGAGGGCTGCAGGACAATGGTACCTGGGGCGGACCCTCCAACAGCCGGGACAGCCAGGGCATTCTCACAGACCACTGGTTCAGGATCGGCGGCGGCGATGGATTTTACACGGCCGTGGATCCCAATGACTGGCGCACCGTCTATGTGGAAAGCCAGCAGGGCAGCATAAGCCGAGTAGATATCGAAACCCGCAATGGAAATTCCATCCGGCCCCGTCAAAATAATATCATCAATTACGACGACTATGTCACACAAGATATCCTCGATCTTCAGAAAGAGGCAGGATGGGGAGATAATAATCCCTTCCGTTTCAACTGGAATTCTCCGATTATCACCTCCAATCATCATCCAGGAACAGTCTATTTCGGCGGCAATTTTATGTTTAAAACAATGAATAAAGGCGACACCTGGGAAATCATCAGCCCCGACCTCACGACACAGGATCCCGTTAAAACCAACCGGCAGACCGGCGGCTTGACTTTGGACAGGACCGGAGCGGAAAATCACTGCTCTATTGTCACGATAGCCGAATCACCTCTAACTCCAAATCTCTTGTGGGCCGGAACGGATGATGGAAATGTCCAGGTGACACAGGATGGAGGCGGGACATGGACAAATGTTCGCGCAAACTTCGAGGGTGTCCCGGACGGCATTTGGGTCAGCCGGGTTGAAGCCTCAAGTTTCCATGAGGGCACATGCTACGTCACTTTTGACGGACACAGGAGCGACAACTTTGTGCCCTGGGTCTTTAAAACTTCGGATTTCGGAAAAACCTGGACTAACATCTCCAACAATCTTCCCGAAGGGCAGGTGGCCTATGTCATCCGCGAAGATCACATCAACAGGAACCTTCTCCTTGTCGGGACCGAGTTCGGTTTATTCGTCTCTCTCAATGGAGGGGAAAAGTGGGAACGCTTCATGAACAACCTGCCCACAGTTGCCGTCCATGACCTAATGATCCACCCACTCTACAAAGATGTAATCATCGGAACTCATGGACGCGGCATCTGGATCTGCGATGACATATCCGCTCTCCAGCAAATGACCGAGGATGCAGTTTCATCTCCGGCTCATCTTTTTGATTCACGCACGGCAACACAGTGGACATCATTCAGCCGGGGAGGATCACGAGGCCAGTTCCTCTTTTCCGGTGATAATCCTCCTCGAGGAGCCCTAGTTCACTATAGCCTGGGAACAAATGTTAAAGACGCAACCCTCGAGATAACAGACATGAGCGGAGAGAATAAACTTATGGTCAAACTGGAAGGAAATCCCGGTCTTAACCGCTACGTATGGAATTATTCCTTTAATCCTCCTGAACTCAATGACGCAGAAAAGAAACTTCTCGAACAATATTTGAAAGTCACGGACAGGAGTGAGCGGCGAAACATAAGTTCCAAACTGGCAGAATCCCTGGAAGGCCGCGGCCAGAGATTTGGAGGCATCAACAGAAGAACCAATGAACTCAACAGCGTTCGTGCTAATGCCGGAGTGTACAAAGTGACTCTCACAGCGGGAGGGACAACGACCGTCAAATCACTGACCGTTCGCATGGACCCGATGCTCAAGTAGTTTTAAAAATATTCAAATTGTAAGCTGACGAGAAAAAATGCTGGGGAAAGGCTTTCCTGACCCTCCGTCATCACGGGGCCTGGAAGGCCGAGGCGACCTCCCCCTTGAATCCCTAATCCATAATCCATAATCCCTAATCCCTAATCCTGATAACCCTTTGCATTATGAACTATTTTTTTTAAATAAACAGCAACCAAAAGTCGTTCAATTACGTATATAGTAAGTGACACCTTAGGAGAAACCAAAATGTGTTTAAGAGACATCTTAGAAAAACTAGTTCAAGGGAACGCACCTATCCTCTTGAGTGACAGCAACAATGACTGGGAAGCTGGAGCACTTTTAGAAACATTATCCGAACCGATGTTGAAAAGACCGGCGTATTTTCAACCCGGCATGTACATTGCAGAAATCAATGAAGGTGGCTATCTTGGAACCGTGCTCTATAAAATCAAACAGAAGGTTGATGCGTAATTAATTCCATTAATTCATTACCTCATTTTCCATTACTATATTCCAAGGATTTAATTTGCGTACGCGTGCGCCTTTGGCTAAGGAGACACCATATCCACTGGCTCCAGTGCTCAAGGACGAAATTCCGGAAATTGAAGAGGCCGCACGATATGTGTCGGCTGGGGGAAAACTATTAAGATATGGAGACAAGGTATTTTTTGAGAATAACATAAGGGCAGTCGATCCCTCCTTCCTTGAGATGTTCGCTTTTCCTTTGGCACTGGGAACAGTTGATGCAGCCCTCGAATCTCCCTACTCCATTGTTATCTCAAAAGAAATGAATGAAAAATATTTCGGATCCGAAGATTCTCTGGGGAAATCAATTTTAGTAAACAATGAGCATGAATTTATGGTGACCGGAGTATTGGATACCCTCCCGCACAATTCAATCCTACAGTTCGATTTCCTGATCCCCTATGAATTTCTCAAAATTACCAAAGCCACCATCGAAAGCTTTGGAACAAATTCCATTCAGACTTTTGTTCGCCTCCGGGACAACGTTACGGAAGTCCAGGTCAACGACAAAATCCGAGAATTCCTCAAAACGCGCATGCCGCAGACTAGAACAACTCTCATTCTTATGCCCTTTACACAGATTCACCTGCATGCCTATTTTGGCTGGAACAGAGATCCCGGCGCAATCCAGTATGTCTATATTTTTTCAATCATAGCCTTATTTGTTCTCCTCATTGCATGCATCAATTTCATGAACCTCTCTACAGCTAGGTCTGCCAACCGAGCAAAAGAAGTGGGACTTCGCAAAGTTGTCGGCGCACAAAAACATCACCTCATACGGCAGTTCTATGGCGAATCGATAGTCTACGCATTTATTGCTCTTGTTTTCGCCGCCATCTTGGTGACAATCCTGCTTCCTGTTTTCAGTAAACTCGCAGGTAAAGAGCTGACATGGGATGTTGCCGGAATTGGTCCATTATTTATAGGATTGTTTGTTTTAACAATTCTTACCGGAGTCATCGCAGGTAGCTATCCCGCGTTGTTTTTATCCACATTCCAACCTGTAAAAGTCCTGAGAGGCGGCTTAAAATCCGGAGCAGCAAGCTCCACTTTTAGGAGAATACTTGTTGTTGTTCAATTTTCGCTCTCTATCCTTCTCATCATCGGAACAATA
>JAZFSR010000234.1:0-4043 GCA_036446295.1 Candidatus Aminicenantaceae bacterium | reverse complement strand
CCTTGATTATTTTCCCTGATATAGTCGTCCGGGTAGTTATTTTCGATGAGTTCTTAGAGAGAGAGGGATCATAACTTTGTTTTTTCCATCTCTGATAGGATTCTTGCTGGAAATTTTGAGAAGGATTCTTTTTTTTCAAGTTCACTCCTTTTTGGGAACAGTGCTCCGTGTCCTACGATTCTCACTCCCCACTGATTTTAAAGACCAAATCTTTTTCCCGCACAGAATTATCCACCTTAAGCCCGACTAGTTCACCGGATTTTACCGACTCCACAGGATTGTAGTCCACCTGCATGGACTCGATATTCTGATAAAAATCTGTCGTATGTCCTTTGATATGAATGGTGTCCGTGACTTTGAGTTCTCCTTTGGTCATTTCAATTATTCCTACATTTATTTTTGCAAAATAATGTGTGATGCGGCCTCTTTCTTCCTCCATTATGTCCTCCTTTTTCACATTACTATAATAACCAAAATCCCTTCATTTTCGCAAGATTATCCGTTGAGGACGGCTCCGCCATTGACATTTAAATTTTCACCTGTAATATGACGAGCTAAATCCGAGACTAGAAAGAGGATCGGACCGGCAATATCCACAGGGTCGGGGATGCGTTTCAGGGGAATGCTCTCTTCAACTTTTTTCCGGAAATCCGGATCGCTAAAGATTTCTGTGCACATATCGGTATCCACCCAACCCGGTGAGACACAGTTGACAAGAATTCCCGAGGTCGCAAGTTCAACAGCAAGAGATTTTGTGAATGCAATGAGTGCACCCTTGGTCGCCGCATAATGAGAATGAAAGGCCTCCCCTCTTACTCCTGCCGTGGAGGATACGTTGATGATCCATCCCTTCTTTCTTTTTTTCATCTGAGGAACCGTGGCACTGCAGAGATGATAAACTCCGTCGAGGTTTATTTTTATCGTTTCCTCCCACACGCTGTCATCCATATGTCCGATCTCACCGTAAGTCCAAATTCCCGCATTATTGACCAATATATCTATATGCCCCCATCGGCCTATGATATCATCCACCATCTCATAGATATCTCCTTTCTGAGCCAAATTCATTTTATAGATCAAACAGTCTTTCCCAACCTTTTGAATCGTGTCTTTGACATGTTGAGCCCTAGCTTTATTCTGCATATAATTGATGGCTACATCACATCCGGCTTGAGCCAGCAGAACAGCAGTGGCTCGACCAATCCCTCTTGAGCCTCCGGTCACTAATGCTTTTTTTCCTTTTAAATCAATCATGTCAAACCTCTGTAATATTTTCCATCTTATCAAACTGGAGATACCGGTAGATATCTTCTTTCTTAGGCATTATTTTTTTCCTGAAAATGTCGAAGTATTCTTCGGCAGTGGGGATTCTTCCGGATAGGGCGGCTATAGCTGCGAGTTCTGCCGATCCCAAGTGAACAACAGCACCATCACCCATCCTGTTATCAAAATTCCTTGTAGATGTGGAAATGACAGTGGCCTTGGGTCGGACCCGGGCTTGATTACCCATACAAATTGAACATCCGGGAATTTCGGTCCTAGCCCCGATAGAAGCATATATCGAATAAAATCCTTCTCTTTTTAATTGAGCCATATCCATCCTAGTCGGAGGGGTTATCCAGACACGCGTCTTGAGATACCCGGCTCCATCAAAAATATGTCCAGCAGCCCGAAAATGGCCGATATTTGTCATGCAGGAACCGATAAATATCTCATCGATTTTTTTTCCGGCCATCTGTGAAAGTGTCTTGACATTATCAGGGTCATTTAGACAGGCCAGAATTGGCTCACGAATTTCACCAAGTTCTATTTCAATCACTGCGGCATATTCGGCGTTTTCATCTCTCTCGAGGAGACTTGGGTTTTCAAGCCATTCCTGTGCAGAGTCAATCCTTCGTTTTATGGTGTCTGCATCTTGATATCCATCTTCAATCAATTTTCCCAGAAGTGCTATGTTGCTTTTTAGATAGGCTGTCACACTCTCCTTATTAAGGGCAATTGTGCTTCCTGCCGCGGAACGCTCGGCCGATGAATCGGTGAGCTCAAAAGCCTGCTCTACTGTCAAATCGGGCAATCCCTCCAGTTCGAGGATACGCCCATTAAAAATGTTTTTTTTCCCTTCCTTTTCCACTGTTAGATAGCCCTGCTGAATGGCCACATAAGGAATCGCATTGACAACATCACGTAGAGTAATGCCCGGATTTAGGTGACCCGTAAATTTTACAAGTACAGACTCCGGCATGTTTAACGGCATATAGCCCAGCGTCCCGGCAAAAGCCACAAGCCCCGAACCTGCAGGAAAACTCAATCCTATGGGAAACCGAGTATGAGAATCTCCTCCCGTGCCCATCGTATCAGGGAGGAGAAGCCGATTAAGCCATGAATGAAGAACCCCGTCTCCCGGTCTGAAAACGACTCCTTTTCGTTCTGTTATAAAATGCGCAAGAGATTTATGCATTTTCACATCGGAAAGTTTGGGATATGCGGCCGTATGGCAGAACGTCTGCATGAAAAGATCAGATTGGAATTCCAGGCAGGCCAACTCTTTCAGCTCATCCGCTGTCATCGGTCCGGTCGTATCTTGAGAGGCCACCGTTGTCATCTTCGGCTCGCACGAGGTTTTTGGCAGTACTCCCTTCTGTTGACAGGCCTTCCCTACAATTTTTTGAGCCAGCGTGTAATCCTGGTTTTCTGCAGCTTTAGGATTTTCCATTTCTGAAAAGAAACTTGTGGTTTCAGACATCCCAAGATTTTTTCTCGCTTTGATCGTCAACGCACGTCCTATGATCAGGAATAATCGCCCTCCGGCTCGATATTCATCTCTGAGTGTATCGGGTTTGAGATCAAACCTGGTGAGTATCTCTCCGGATTTACTCGATATCGTTCCGGATTCTGTATCGACAATAATCTCATTCCCCGTACGAAAAAGAGACACATCACACAAAATGGGCAATCCTCCTGAATCCTCAACCGTATTGAAGAAAATCGGAGCCATCAAGCCCCCTAGAACCACACCGCCTCTCCTCTTATTAGGAAGATACGGGATATCATCACCGATGTGCCACATAAGAGAGTTGGTTGCAGATTTACGAGAAGAGCCTGTACCCACAACATCTCCCGCAAAGACGACTTTTTTTCCTTCAGAATGAAACTTCCGAATCATTTCTAATCCCTCTGCAAATTTTGATTCTCCCATTGAAAGTGCGTGGAGAGGAATGTCGGGCCGGTTCCACGCATATTTGGCCGGAGAAAAATCATCTGTATTAGTTTCTCCGTCCACTTTAAAAACAGTCAAATTGATTTTTTTAGGTAGTTCAGGTCTCGAAAGAAACCACTCCGCCTCGGCCCAGGATTGAAGGACATCCCGGGCAAAACTGTTTGTGTCTGCAAGACTAGCGATTTGATCAAAGGCATTGTAAACCAATATCGTGTTCTTTAAAGAAGACGCAGCTTCAGAGGCCACTTCATCCACCGAAAGAAGCTCAATGAGAGGCCCCACATTAAATCCTCCAAGCATTGTTCCGAGAAGAAAGACAGCCTCTGTTTTTAGAAGAACTGGGGAAGACACTTCCCCTTTAGCTACACGGTGCAGCCATCCCGCTTTCACTTTTGCTGAGGGATCTACTCCTGGAGCCACGCAATTCTTTAGCAAACTTAGAAGCAAATCTTCCTTCCCTTTAGGAGGATTCTCAAGAAGAGAACATATCTCATTGACCTGCCCCGAGGCTAAAGGAAGTGGAGGAATCCCCAATTTTTTTCGCTCTTCTTCATGTTTAAAATATGATTCCAGCATGATTATAACTCCAATCATCCAAATTTGAATTATTCATAAAAACTGCCAACACTTTCATTATTTTTCAATGATATCAACTTAATAGAATGATTTATAGCAATATCCATGAGCGTCACTTTGTTTGTTGACCTATAGACATCAGATGTCGGCATTTTTCCCCAAAGGGGCGAGCCGATCTTACCATATCTGCTTCGTTACGACCCATTTGCGGTGGACGACCACAGCTTCATGTGCCGATGCCTCGCATCTC
>JAZFSR010000233.1:0-8802 GCA_036446295.1 Candidatus Aminicenantaceae bacterium | reverse complement strand
CTCTGTGAAAAAATCCAAATTTCATATTGAACGATAAAATAAAAATGATTTTTTCCCAAAAGAAGTCCAGGAGTGTTTTTTTTCTGGGGGTTTTTCTATGGATCGGTTTTAGAACACCGGTTTATTCAGTCGGGAGAACAGATGTTCCTGAAGCCGAGGTTCTCAGGTTATCTTCGAGTGAATCGATTCGATTGGACGGTCTTCTAGATGAATCTTTCTGGAGGAGGGCTGTACCCATTGGGCCGTTCCGTATGGTGGAGCCGGATGAAGACGCAGAGCCGAGTGAAAAGACTGAAGTCCGGGTAGCGGTCACATTGGATGCCATATACTTCGGCATTGTCTGCTATGACAGTGCTCCTGAGAAGATTATTAGTTTCACGATGCAGAGAGATGCGGAGCTTCGGGGAGAAGACCATATCAAAATTGTCCTCGATACTTTTTTGAACGGCCGGACCGGATATGTGTTTGCCGTCAATCCGAATGGAGCCAGGGTGGACGGCCTGATCGCTCGGGAAGGGGAGGGAGAGGATCGAGATTGGGACGGTATCTGGGAGGCAGCCGTTTTGCGGCGGAGTGATGGGTGGAGCGCCGAAATCTATATTCCTGTCAAGACACTCCGTTTTCAGGTAGGATTGGACCGGTGGGGATTCAACGTTGAACGCAGGATAGAGAGAAACCTGGAGACCGACCGCTGGGCCACGCCGATTCGCAACTTCAAGGTGACACACATCAGCCAGGGAGGACTTTTAACGTCGATCCCTGAATTCCAGCAGGGTTTAGGTTTGACCGTTCGTCCTTATATGATGGGCAGCCTTACCCGGGAAGATCCATCCGTTTCCAGCAGCTCTGATTTCCGCCCGGGATTAGATGTGCTAAAGAATTTTGGTGGAAATGTAACCGGCCTGATAAGTGTCAACACCGATTTTGCAGAGACCGAAGTCGATACGCGCCGGGTGAATTTGACACGATTCCCCCTGTTTTTCCCGGAGAAAAGGACGTTTTTTCTGGAGGGATCGGATATATTTAACTTTGGCCTGGGAATGGGATTTTACCGTGATCGCGATGTTATACCCTTTTTCAGCCGGCGCATCGGACTGTTGGAGGGAGAGGCTGTTCCTCTTGATTTTTCCATCAAAGCGACCGGAACTCTGGGTGGACTGAATTTCGGGATTCTGGATTCTTTCACCCGCAGTGTGGAGGGATTAACATCGAAGAATAATCTCTTTGCGGCGCGGGCCAGTCAGAACCTATGGGCAGAGTCCAGAATGGGAGTTCTGGTTACGGCCGGGGATCCCATTGGCCGGGGAAATTCGTGGTTGATTGGAGGAGATTTTGTCTACAAGACATCCAAACTTCAAGGGAACAAGAACTTGATGTTTGGAGTATGGGGACTTGTCACCAACAGAGAGGGTTTAGGCACTGATCGAAGCGCCTTAGGCGTGGCAGTCGATTTTCCGAACGATCTCTGGGATATCTCGTTTAATGCCAAGAGGATTGGAGCCGATTTTGATCCCTCTCTAGGATTTGTTCCCTGGAGAGGCATATACAAGGCCAATTTGAATTTTATGTACAAGCCGCGTCCCGATTGGCCCTGGCTGCGCCAGATGAGAAATGGACTGTACAGCCAGATCGTGACAGATTTGGATGGAAAAGTGTACCAGTGGCGGATTTTTTTGGCGCCTCTTAACTGGAGTCTGGAAAGCGGCGACAGAATCGAGTTCAATATCGTTCCCTACATGGAACGCGTGCCTGAGCCGTTTGATTTGACGGATGATGTTTATGTGGACAAGGGGACCTATCACTGGACGCGATATAGGATTGAGCTCACGTCGTCCTCAAAGCGGAGGTTCACGGGTAAGCTTTCGTGGTGGTTCGGGAATTTCTATGACGGAAATATGAACCAGTACCAGGCCGATGTCACATGGCGGCTGTCTCACAAGTTTAATATTTCCCTGGAAGGGGAGAAGTATAAGGTAAGCCTACCCTCGGGATTGACCGATATTCTGCTTGTGACAGGAAAGCTTAACATCTTTATCAATCCCGATTTTCAGATCATCAGCTACCTGCAGTATGACAACCAGAGCCGTTCGCTGGGAATGAACACACGGATTCGCTGGACATACCGAAGCCTGCTGGATGTTTTTCTGGTTTACAACCGGAACTGGTTGGAAATAGACAACCGCTTCTCTCCGATGCTGAATCAGTTCTTTATTAAGATTCAGTACTCCTTCCGCCGTTAATCATTTTATTGCTTGGCCTGGATTTTGACAATTTAATTCTTATATGATATTCAATCTCGAATGGCAGATATAACGTCTCAAGAGATAGAAAAAACAGTCCTTGAAGTTTTAGACAACTTGCAGATACCATACAAGATTCACCACCATCCACCTGTGTATACGGTCGAACAGGCAGAGGAGCACTGGAAATCCATCAAAGGGACTCACTGCAAAAACCTCTTTGTCCGGAATAAGAAGGGGAAACGTCATTATCTTGTGATATTAGACAGCCGGAAAAGGGCGGATTTGAGAGAACTGAACAGCCAGTTGGGAGAGGACCGGCTCAGTTTTGCCTCTCCTGAAAGGCTGAACCGTTATCTTGGATTGGAGCCCGGGGCAGTATCTCCTTTTGGTCTGATCAATGATAGGGATAAGGCGGTCCGGGTTGTGTTGGATAAGAACTTAAAGGAGGCCGAATGGGTGAGCTTTCATCCGAATGTCAACACGGCAACGGTCACAATAACATTTAAAGATTTCGAAAAATATTTGGAGTGGTGCGGAAATCCTATCCGCTCCCTCTCAATTTAAATGTCTACGAATTAAAGAGGTGAAGATGAAAAAATTAAGTTTGATTTTGGTAATGGTGGGGATTTTGGTTTTTGTCTCCTGCGGAAAGAAAGCGGAGGAACCTGAAGCACAGGAACCTGTGGCTCAGGTGTCTGCAGAGTTTCCGGAGGCTGAACATCTGACGGTCCAGCATATTCTCATCTCCTTTCAAGGGGCTCCAAGGATGACTGATATCACACGGACACTGGAGGAAGCACAAGAATTGGCCAAAGAAATTTTAAAACGTGCCCAGGAAGGTGAAGACTTTGATGCCCTGGTCAAAGAGTATACTGATGATAAGCATCCCGGAATCTACAAAATGTCGAACATAGACGTCACTCCTGACAAGGACGGCGGAGAGTTTTCCCGGGCAGGGATGGTCTCGGCGTTCGGCGATGTCAGTTTCAGTCTGCGTGTCGGTGAGATCGGTATGACCGAGTTCAATACTGAAACAAGCATGTACGGTTGGCACATCATCAAAAGACTCGAATAAAGGATTGGGGCCAGGCCCCAATAAAAACATGACCAAGTACCATATGTACAAGAAGGAAAAGGAAATTACTGATGTTGCCGTCATGTATGATGTACTCAAAAAAGGGACGTTTGCCACAATTGCGTTATCTGAGAATGATATGCCCTATATTGTCACGATGAACTATGGCTATGATGAAGGCAAAAATGCGCTCTATTTCCACTGTGCTCTCAAAGGACTTAAACTAAATATTTTGTCGCAGAATCACAACGTCTGTGCCACTGTTTTGGAAGACTTAGGCTATAAAGCAGATGAGTGCAGCCATGCCTACAGAACGATTGTCTTCCGGGGAACTCTATGTGTTGTTCGAGAGCTTGAAGAGAAAAAATACGGGATGGAAGTCCTCTTCCACCATCTTGAGGCAAATCCCGATCCCATCAGGGAGAGAAATTTTAAAACCGAAGGGGATTACTTCAAAGTCAACATCCTCCGTCTTGACATCGAAGAGATAACGGGAAAGCAGGGGCAGTGATGTCTATCTAAATCACGGAAATGGGGATGCTTTTTACTGCCCTAAGACTTCCAAAGCCTGCTTAAAGTCTGCGATAAGGTCTTCTGTGGACTCAATCCCTACCGACACACGAATCAAACTGTCCGAGAGGCCAATGCCGGCACGGTCTTCCGCTGACATTCCCGAATGAGACGTGGCAGCAGGCCGTGTGAGAAGAGTTTCAACCCCTCCCAGACTCGGCGCAATCAGAGGGATATGAGTGTTGTCCATGAACTGTTTAGCCCGATCTGTTCCGCCTTTAATCTCAAAACACAGCATTCCGCTGAATCCGTCGAGCCATTCCTTGGCCCAACTGTGACGCGGATAACTTTGGAGTCCCGGATAGTTTACTTGCTTAACAGCGGGGTGGTCTTCGAGAAATTCGGCAATTTTTAGGGCACTCTTATTCTGGTGTCTCACCCGCAAAGCCAGGGTTTTAAGACCGCGGTGGAGCAGAAAACACACATGGGGATCCATCGTTCCTCCGAGGTGATTCAGTTTGTGTGTGACCTTTTCAATCAAATCGGTGCCTCCAATAACGGCTCCGCCCACAATATCGGAGTGCCCGTTGAGGTATTTGGTACAGCTGTGGAGTGAGAGATCAAAACCCATTTCAGACGGCCGGAAATTTATGGGACTGGCAAAAGTGTTATCGATAAGAGAGACCAGCCCGTGTTCTTTGGCAAACACGGTGACGGCCTTAAGGTCGACCATCTGGAGGAGTGGATTGGATAAAGTTTCGACATATATGGCTTTTGTGGTTGGTTTGATCTTCTCTTTCCATGACTGTGGATTTTGTCCGTCGATGAAATCGAAAGAGAGGCCAAAAGTGCTGAAATGAGAAGTCACAAAATCGTGAGTTCCTCCGTAGAGGCAGTTCTGGATGAGAAGATGATCGCCTGCAGACAGAAGAGTGAGAAGGCTGGTTGTGATGGCTGCCATGCCGCTGGCCGTCACCAGCGCGGCTTCCGCATTTTCCAGCGCGGCAAGTTTTGTATGCAGTGCTTTATGATTGGGTGTGTTGTTCAGGCGGATGTATTTAATGTCATGATAGTTGGCGCCTCCTTCTGTTTCATACATTGCAGTCTGAAAAATCGGGATGCTGACAGCTCCCTCAATCCTCGGCTCAGGTTCTCCGGCATGGATGAGCTTAGTCTCAATGTTTGTGTAGATTTTACTCATGATTAGTTACTCCTTTCTAGATTCTAGATTCTAGATTCTAGATTCTAGATTCTAATTAATAAATATCTCATTATGCAAGCTAAAGACATTTTAAATCAGTCTTGCTAAAATACACTGCTATGCATCAAATCAAAGACCTGAGCTATTCCATTGGAGAGCGGAAGCTCTTGGATAGAGTCAGCTGGGCCGTTCAGCCCGGTCAGCGAGTGGCTTTGATTGGGCCAAACGGAGCCGGTAAGACAACATTGTTCCGGATTGTCACAGGTGAAATTGAAGCGCATTCAGGAACAACATTGAAGAGCAGAGGATTCCGTATCGGCTATCTTCCTCAAGAAGAAATTGTTGTGCGGGGAGAGACTATGCTCCAAACCGTCTTGGACGGACAGAAGGAAATCTCAAGCCTTGAGAAAAAAATTGTAGAGCTTCACTCGGCACTGGGTGACTCTTCAAAAGAGAATGATAAATTATTGGATCAACTGGGAACCGCAGAACACCGCTTTGAGGCTCTGGGAGGTTACCGTGTGGAAACCGAGGCCAAAACCGTGCTTTCAGGTCTTGGCTTTTCTGAGAAAGACTTTTCCAGTCCTTTATCCAACTTCAGCGGTGGATGGAAAATGCGTGCTTACCTGGCCCGGCTTCTCATCCAAAAACCGGATATGCTTCTGCTTGACGAGCCTACCAACCATCTCGATCTGCCGGCATTGGAATGGTTGGAACAGTTTCTCCTTCAGTTTTCAGGGGGAGTAGTGGTCGTTTCCCATGACCGTTTTTTTATTGACCGCTTGGTTCGTGGAATTTACGAATTGGACCGCGGCCAGCTGGTGTATTACTCCGGAAACTATCATGGCTATGAAAAACAAAAAAGACAAAGAGAGGAGCTCCTCCGGAAGAAGTGGGAGGAATTAAGAGAGGAAAAGAAGAGGCAGGAACGGTTTATCGAGCGTTTTCGGTCTAAAAACACAAAAGCCTCTCAGGTCCAGAGCCGTATTAAGCATCTGGAAAAAATGGAGACTATCGAAATCCTACCCCCTCCGCGTCAGATGGATTTTAACATAGCTGTCGAGATTCACAGCTATAATGATGTATTGAAGATCGAGGATATGTTTTTCCGTTACAAGGAGGAATGGGTGCTGGAAGGGCTGAATTTTCATGTGAGCCGCGGAGAAAAAGTGGCTCTGGTTGGAGTCAATGGGGCAGGAAAGACAACGCTGACAAAGCTGATCACAGGACAGATCTTCCCTCAAAAAGGCTGTGTCGATCTTGGGAAGAGAACACAGATCGGGTATTATGCCCAGCACCGTATCTCTGATCTGGATTTGGAATCTACAGTCTATGATGAGGTGCTAAAAACAGCTGCCGATAAACATATTCCCCGGATAAGAGAAGTGCTGGGTGTGTTTTTAATGAGTGGAGATGACGTGACTAAGAAGATAAAAGTCTTGTCCGGAGGAGAAAAAGCGAGAGTATCGCTGGCTAAAATCCTTCTTTCTCCTGTCAATTTTCTCATCATGGATGAGCCTACCAACCATCTTGACATGCCGTCTGTCGAAGCCCTGGAATCGGCCTTAGATAAATACAAAGGGACACTCTTGATGATTTCCCATGACCGGTATTTTCTGGATAAACTGGTTCATCGTGTGGTCGAGGTCAAAGACAGACATCTCGAAGAATATACTGGAAACTACTCCTACTACTTAGAAAAGAGAAATATTGATTCGGAAAACCGGACTCAAGCCAAAGAATCTCCATCCCGACAAATATCCGGACGTAAAACCAAAGACCAGAAGAGGGCTGAGGCGGAATCCAGGCAGGCCGTGTCCAAAAAACGCAACCGGCTTCAGAAAGAAGTCGATTCTCTCGAACGAAAAATTAATACATTGGAAGCGAAAAAAATTGAAATGGAGAAAAGCCTGGTCAAGCCTGAAACCTATAAGGACAGCTCTTCTTCTGTCGCGCTTCAAAAGGACTATGCGTCGGTTAAAAAAGAGCTGGAAAAATCATATAAAAACTGGGAATCCTTCAAACTGGAACTGGAGGACCTTTTAAATCAACTATGAACAAAACCGAGAACCAACCGCTAACGACAAAAAATATCATTATCTTTTGGATGCCCCTGGCTGCGACCTGGCTCATGATGGCTTCAGAAGGGCCCTTTCTGGCTGCCATCATTGCCCGTCTGAGCGCACCTAAAATCAACCTGGCTGCTTACGGCGTGGCCTTTTCCATCGCCCTACTGATAGAGGCGCCGATCATCATGCTCATGACTGCCGCGACGGCCCTCGTCAAAGACAGGGATTCTTATTTGAAGTTGAGAAATTTTTCTTACTCTCTCAACGGCATTATCACAATGCTCATGCTGATCGTCCTCATTCCTCCTGTATTTAGATTGATCACAACGAATCTTATGGGCTTGCCCGAAGATGTGGCCAGACTCACACATCTGGCTACAGCCATCATGCTTCCCTGGCCGGCCGCTATAGGATTCCGTCGTTTTTATCAGGGGATTCTCATCAGGAGCCACCTCACACGAAGAGTGGCCTATGGAACCATTCTCCGTCTTGCAGCCATGTCAGCAACAGGTTTAATTTGTTACTTTTATTTTCAGCTGCATGGGGCCATGATCGGGGCCTTGGCTCTCTCTGTGGGGGTGACCGTTGAGGCCCTGGCAAGCCGCATCATGGTCCACTCCTCGATCAGAATGCTGCTCGCTTTGGAGCCAAAGCCGCAAGGATTGGAGCGGTTGAGCTACAAAGGTATTATTTCTTTTTATTATCCTCTCGCTCTGACATCCATACTGAACCTAGGAGTGTTTCCTATGGTGACCTTTTTTATGGGACACAGCCGGATGGCCCTGGAATCTCTCGCTGTCCTTCCTGTGATTCACTCGCTGGTTTTTATTTTTAGGAGCATCGGACTTTCATTTCAAGAAGTTGGGATTGCTCTTCTGGGGGAAAAACAGAAAAATTATGCACCATTGAGAAATGTTGCCATTCTGCTTGGGATGGTTGTTCTGATATTATTGTCCATTGTGAGTTTTACACCTCTTGCCTTTTTCTGGTTCAATAATGTTTCCGGACTGTCATTGGAGCTTTCTCATTTTGCCCTGCTTCCCACTAAAATATTAGTCTTAACCCCTGCCCTAATGGTCCTGCTTTCCTTTTTAAGAGCGATTATGGTCAACAGCCGAAAAACCAAACAGATCACCCTTGCAACAACCCTTGAGCTGACGATGGTCATCGTCATCCTTGTCGTGACAACGCAAGTATTTGGGATGATTGGCGCGGTGGGGGCGGCCGTATCTATGGCCATTGCACGGATGCTGTCCAATGGCTATTTGCTTTTTCCCACTGTAAAAGTTTTGAGAAAGAGGGATTAATCGGAATTATTCAGGAAAAATAGGCCACAATAACAGTAATATTATCACGGCCTCCCTTCTTATTAGACATATCTATGAGTTTTTGGCAGATATTTTCCGGTCTCTTGTTTTTTTTGAATCCTTTAAGAATCTCTTTTTGTGAGAGGAAAGAATGCAGGCCGTCGCTGCTTAGTAGGATATAGTCTTTGGATTGAATTGCGGTTTCAAACGAATCTATTTTTAAATTTTCTTTGAGACCCATTGACCGGGTTATCAGGTCTTTATATGGAGAATTTTGGATATCTTCTTCTTTGAGCTGTCCTTTTTGCAGCTGCTCATTTTTCCAGTTGTGGTCGATTGTGATCTGTTGGATGTGTTTCTCTCTTATTAAATAAGCCCGGCTGTCTCCAACATTGGA
>JAZFSR010000232.1:0-11125 GCA_036446295.1 Candidatus Aminicenantaceae bacterium | reverse complement strand
TATGTACAAATTCAGCCAGCTTTTTTCGTCTCGGTCTCCTTTTTTCCCATCCAGCCTGTTTTTCTGAGAGAATCGAACTCAACTCATCGGATTTTTTTCCAACTAGAATCAACGTGATAACTTTATATTCTTCAGGAATGCCCAATATTTCTCTTGTTTTTTTGGGGCTGAATCCAGCAATGGGATGGGCCACAAGCCCGAGCTCAGTCGCACGTAGGATCAGAAAACCTACTGCCAAACCGCAGTCAAACTGATAATAAATTCTATTCCTCATCATGCAGTCGTCTTCTTTTTTTCCAAATACAGCGATTATCATCGAAGCATCATAAGCCCAATTGTTCCCCTCTGAGAGTGCTCTCCGCATCTCAACCAGTTGCTGAGGTTCGGAGACAAACACAAAATTCCATGGTTGATTGTTAAAGCAGGAAGGTGCCAGCCGGGCACTATTGGCCAGATCTTCAATGAGCTCGGGAGACACATCGGTAGGTTTTAATACACGAAAAGCTCGGCGGTTTTGAATCGCATTGTAAACGTCCAATTCGATCTCCTATTTTTTGGAAAAGATAAATTCTGACAATTTGCTTGACCTGACTTTTAATCCAGGCTTTCTCAGTCATGGCATCTCCTTAGCCAGACGACTAGCTCCAAATATAGCCATAATTTTTTTCATATAGATTTCTTTTATTATAGCATTTTTATGGTTTGAGGAAGATACAGTTGAAAACTTTGGGAAGTCCGCTGCCGAACCGTCTGATCTCCCCTCTCAAGTAGCATGTGGGAGGAGAACCGAATATTTGACCTTTTGTCTCGCCCACGCCTTCCAAAAGACCGGTCTCGTCCTCAAAGAGAAAAAAATACTTCCGGCCATTAGTCGTTCCCTTCAGACGGGCATCCACCACTCTGACAATCAGCTCCACTTCACATCCCACATGACGGGCCAAATCCTTTATTCTCAAAGGAGGTCTTTTTCCGGTATAGAGGGAGAGAGAATCTCCTTCCGGGTCAAATCCGAGGGATTCGACAATCATTCTTTCCTTCTGCCTTGAGCTCAGGTCCGAAACCTCACCCATCCCCTCCAGACCTCTAAAATAACGGAGAATCTGCTGTGTCCTCTTTGGTTCGAGAGAATCGAAGGCGCCTGACTGAATGAGAGGAAAGAGCTCTGCTTTTGTCAGAGACACACGGATCAGAAAATCCTCGACAGAGAGGAAGAGACCGCTTTCTCTCTCGATGATGATTTTTTTGGCCGTTTTGACCGCCAGGCCCTTGATGAGCAGCAGCCCCACCCGGATACATGTTCCCTCCACATCGAATCGGTAAAAACTCCTGTTGACATCCGGCCCCATAACCTTTACTCCCCTCCTCTTGGCCTCTTCGACGTATTCGGCCAGTCCATAGTATCCGCCCCCGGCATTGAGGACGGCCGTAAAATACACCAACGGGTGGTGAGCCTTCAGATAGACAGCCTGGTAAGCCATGTGGGCATAAGACGCACTGTGGGCCTTGTTGAAAGAATAGGAGGAAAATTCTTCCATGATTTTCCACAATTTCTTGACAGCACCCGGTGTGTACCCGCGTTCTCCGGCCTCTATAAAAAAACGCTCCTTAAGTGGAGAGTGGATCTGCTTTTTTTTGAGACTGCGGCGGAGAATATCTCCTTCATCGGGAGGCATGCCCGCCACACGCTCAGCAATCTGCATCACCTGCTCCTCATAGAGAAGAAGCCCTCCGGTTTCGGGAAGGATCTTTGCCAGGAAGAGGTTTTGGGGAACAGGACGCCCCTCACGCCTTCGCAGAAGGGCTTCCTTCATACCGCTTTCGGTCGGGCCGGGCCGGATGATCGCTAAGGCCTGGGTCAGATCGTTGACATTGTCCGGTTTCATCCGGCGGAGCAGATTCATCATGGCCGGGCTTTCCACCTGAAAACATCCAATAGTCTGGGCGGTTTTGAGCAGACTGTAGGCTTTTTTGTCCCCGGGGGGAATCGTTTTAATCTTTAGGGTTTTTGTGGTCTCATGGATGGCCGCAAGTCCTCTTACAGAAAGAAGGTCAAGCTTGATGAGCTTTAAGTCCTCGACGGCATCCCGATCAAAATGGGACATCACATACCCTTTTGCCGATTTTTCCAGCGGAAGGTACCGGGTCACGGGCGCAGGAGTGAGAATAACACCTCCCACATGGAGAGAAATTTCGCTATAGACCGAGGTCAGGTCACCGGCCGCCTTCCATATGTCCATACAGCCGGGGGAAGGCTTGTCTTTTTTTAAAAAGTCAGGCTCAGAAAAGGCCGGGATCTTCTTGCTCATAGACCGGGACTCTTCCGGGGGGAGACCGAAGGCACGGGCGGTTTCGTAGAGAGCGGACCGAGCCCGATAATTTTTCAAACTGCAGACAAAGGCCGCACCCGTCTGTCCCTGACCATATTTTTTTAGAACATAAGAGAGAACCTCATCCCTTTTTCGGGAGTCAAAATCCAGGTCGAAATCCGGAGGATCATTACGGCCCTTGTTCAGAAATCTTGCGAAGTAGAGGTCGAACACGGTGGGATTGATGTGGGAAATACCGAGAAGATAGGTCAGGAAAGACGAAGCCCCTGACCCTTTGAGATTGCTGAGAATATCTCTCTTCTGTGCAAACTGGATCACATCGTGGACAACCAAAAAATAGGGCGCAAAGCCTGACTCCTCGACGATTTTCAGTTCCTTTTTGGCACGCTGCCTCTCCTTCCAGCTCAAATTAGTCAGGCTCCTCAGCTTCTCCATAACCACCTCTCTCAACGTCGTGGAGAACAGGTTTTCGGGAAGAGCGGGCACAATGTCGGCAAAAGAAAATTCACATTTTTCCGCCACTTCAAAGGTCCTTCGAAAAACGCTCTTTGCTTCTGCTCCGAATTTCTTAAGAGCCAGGGCCTCCTGATCCGGCCCAAAACATTTCACCGTCCGCTTCCATCGGCTCCATTCAGGAGGGAACGGAATTTTCTTCGTGATGGAATGGAGCAGAACAAGCCGCTCCGGATTCTTTGTAAACTTCAAGGGATTAGCCCAAACAACCGGCCAGCCAAATTCCCGGGCCCAGCTTTTGGCTTTCTTCAGGTTGAACATATCCCCCCCTAGATAAAAATCTTCCGGCGCAAGAGAAATTAGCTTTTCAGGGGGGGCTTCATCTTTGGCCTGGAGGAGAAAGACAACAACCAGCCCCTCTGTTTCTGTGATGTCTTTGCGGTTGAAGACCTCCATCAGATTCCAGTAGCCCTCTCTGGTTTTAACAAGAAATAAATATTTATGCCCTTCGATCTCCATCTCACAGCCAAAGATAGGAGACATATTGGTCTTGGAGGCCAGCCTCTTCCAACGATTCCAGCCGTAAAAGTTTCCAACATCCGTCAGCGCTAGAGAAGACAACCGTTTCTGATGGCCCCAGGAGACAAGTTCCTGCAGTGTCGCCCCGCCCTTTCCCTTGCTGTAAACAGAATGAACACGCAGGGGGATGTACATTTACTTGGTCAAAGATGCTGTCTTTAAGACAAAGCCCCGCTGTTTTTCAAAGCTGTAAAGGTTTTCCAGCATCCCCTCCCGGACCGTGAGCAGCGAGCCAAAACCGTATTTCTCTCTCACCTGATCCACGGCCGCCCCCAACCTCTCCCGGCACTCCGGGTAGGGCTCAAAAAGAGAAAGAGGACGGGTCCGGACAAGATCGGAAGCCTTGACACCGACAAGACGGAGAGACAACCGCGATCCGGAATAGAGCTGGAGAAAAAGCTCCTGAGCAATTTTAAAAATCTCGCCCATGTCCTGGCGGGGCATAATCAAAAGTCTCCGCCGGACTTCGGTTTTAAAGTCCGAATACCTGACTTTGACTTCGATGATATGGGCAAAAAGCCGCCCCTTCCGGAGAGGAAGAGCCAGTCTGTCACAGAGATAGGCCATGTGGGCCAGCAGGAGGCGGCGATCCCAGAGATCTTCCAGGAAAGTCGTCTCCCGGGATATCGATTTAGGGATGGACGCCATGCTCACCGGACGGCTGTCAATCCCTCTTGATTGGAGAAAGAGCTCCTCACCGTTGAGGCCAAAAAGAGACCGCAGCGTGGTGCGCGGAAGTCCCCATAAATCGCCGATCTTATGGATGTTGAGCATTCTGAGAATGACCTGGGCTTTGGGACCTATTCCGGGAAGAGTTTCGATGCCCAAATCTTTTAAAAACTCTTCTTCCCGGCCGGGCTGGACATCGACCAAACCGCCCGGTTTGGCCTTGTTGGTCGCCAGCTTTGCCAGAAGCTTGTTGGGACCGACGCCCACCGAAACACGAATCCCCAGCTGCTTTTCGACTCTGTTTTTGATCTCCTGGATAGTGCGTGGCAAAGACGAATAAAGAGTGCGGCAGCGGGTCAAATCCAGGTAGGCCTCATCCAGGGAGGCTTCTTCCAGGTCTGGAGTGTACTGGGCAAGAACACTGAACATTTTTTTTGAAAACGTACTGTAGACCTGGTAATTTCCCCGGACAAAAACTCCGTGCGGACAGAGCTTATACGCCTTCGCCAGCGGCATCCCCGAATGAATCCCATACTTTCTCGCCTCATAATTTGCGGTAGACGCCACGCCTCGTTCGTGAGGAAGACCGCCGACGATGACCGGTTTTCCCTTGAGAGAGGGATTGAGGAGTTCCTCAACAGCGGCAAAAAAAGCATCGATATCAATATGGACAATACATCTCCTCTTCATTTTCTTTTCCTTTTCCTTGACCCGACAGAAACATCGAGCCCGGCAGTTTATTCGTCTCTTTCCCGTCTTGTTATGCGATCAGTACTTCCTCAAAACCCCGATCACTCGTCCGAGAACCTTCAATTCCTCGACTTCAATCTCCTCAAATTCCGGGTTTTCAGGAACGAGAAAGGCTTTCCCCTTCTCCAGTCTCAATCTTTTCAACGTGACAGATCCGTCATTCAGTAGAGCCACGACCATATCGCCGGAATTGGTCGTACTGGTCCTTTCCAAAAGCACCCGGTCTCCGTCATCGATGTAGGCATCCACCATACTTTTTCCTTCAACCTGTATGCAGAAGATGTTGCCTCTTTTACGGCCGACCATCCATGCAGGAACATCAATTCCCTCGCCAGAAATCTCAAATGTCTCCCGGGGCTGACCGGCAGGAACAAGTCCCACCAGAGGCACTGTGACCTGCGCCTCCACAGAGGCGGATACACTGGTCAGGCTTACCCCTCCCCTGTCCCTCTTCAGATAGCCCTTCTTTTCCAGGCTCACGATGTGCTTGAAAACAGCCGAAGGATTAGTCATGTCCAGCAGTTTTCCCAACTGGCGGATGGTGGGGGAATAGCCGTAAGCCAGGAAAAAATTTTCTATCACTTCCAAAACCTTTTTTTGTTTTTCAGTCAATTCCATACTGAGTTTGTTCACCATATTGTTCACCTTATATTAAAAATAGACCGCTTCCCCCCCTTTGTCAAGTAAATATTTTAATTTTTAGAGTTTCCAGCCGCCGGCCACAACCACATTCGTGCCTGTGATGTATCCGGCTTTCCGTGAAACCAAAAACTGGACGGCACCGGAAACATCCTTGAATGTTCCCAGTCTTCCGGCGGGTATGTTTGTATTCGCGGGAAGAACTCCGTCTTCCATGAGTCCCGGAGAAACCATGTTGACCGTAATTCCCGAAGAGGCTTCAGACACGGCCACAGATCGCGTTAGAATCAAAAGGCCGGTTTTGGCCACGGCATAAGGAGTGATCGTCTGAAAGGAGACCAGCTGCTCGACACGGCTGTATCCAAGATTGATGATCCTCCCCCATTTTCGATCGTGCATATTCGGGAGAGCCTCCTGGATACAAAAAAGCGCGCTGAGAAAATTGGAACGGAAAATATCTTCCCATTCTGCGGCCGTCACTTCCTGCCAGGGTTTGATGAGAATCGGCCCAAAATTGTTGACCAGGATATCAATACGGCCAAACTCCGTTATCACATTTTGAACAAGAGATCTGGCTTCATGTTCTTTGGTCAGATCCGCCTGAAAAACGGCTCCCTGCCCCCCCGTGTTCCGGATAGTCTCGACCACACTTTCGGCCTCTTGTCTTTGGCTGTGATAGTGGACCGCTACTGCATCTGTTTTTTCCGCCAGTTTTAAGGCAATATCCCTGCCGATACCGCGGCTGCTTCCCGTGATCAAGGCAATTTTAGTCTTCATTCTATCAGATTATAATTGACATCTTTTTTCAGTCAAGATATAAGTTAGCATTCATGATACATCCTCAGAAATCATAAATACAAGGAGGTCTTAATATGGCAAAAGAAATGAAAAAAATCATGGTGACAGGATCAGTCGGTCAAATCGGATCCGAACTGACCATGCTGCTGCGAAAAAAATACGGCAGCGATAACGTGATCGCCACCGGTCACAGGACACAGCCCAAGCCCGAATTGAAAGACTCCGGCCCCTTTGAATTCATCAATGTCGCAAAAAAAGAGACCATTGAAGAGGTCATTAAAAAATATAACATTGACACTGTCTATCATATGTCCGCCATCCTGTCGGCTGTCGGAGAAAAAAACCCCCACCTGTGTTGGGATGTGAACATGAACGGCACCAAGAATTTGATGGATATTGCTATCGAATACGAAATGGCTCAGATTTTTATTCCCAGTTCCATAGCAGCTTTTGGACCGGAAACACCCATCGACAACACGCCGCAGGAAACGGTGCTCAAACCAAGGACAATGTACGGTGTCACAAAGGTTGCCGGAGAGCTGCTGTGTGACTACTATGTCAGGCGTTTTGGCCTCGATGTCCGCGGATGCCGGTATCCCGGAATCATCAGTAATGGCACTCTTCCGGGTGGAGGCACCACGGACTATGCCGTCGCCATCTATTACGAAGCCGTTAAAAACAAAAAATACACTTGTTTTGTCCGTGAGGACACACGTCTTCCCATGATGTACATGCCCGACTGCCTCAAGGCCACGCTCGATTTGATGGAAGCAGATTTTGACAAACTCAAACATTATTCGGACTTTAACGTCACGGCTATGAGCTTTTCCGCCGGCGAATTGGCGGATTCCATCAAAAAACATATCCCCGAGTTCGAATGCACATTCGAACCCGATTTCAGGCAGGAGATTGCTGATTCATGGCCCAATTCCATCGACGATACGGCCGCACGGGAAGAATGGGGATGGAAACCCGATTATGACCTGGAAGCCATGACAAAGGACATGCTTGACGTTCTGTCCAAACGTCACAGTGAAGGCAACCTGGGTATCTAACTGGAAAAAAGCAAAATATATAGACCTCATCTTTCATTTTTGATATAGTCTATAAACTCTAAAAGGAGGTATTAAATGTACGGAAAAATCAAGGAAGATTTAACCAAAGAAATCCAATCCATACGCGATGCAGGACTCTACAAACAGGAAAGAGTCATCATGACTCCACAGGGAGCCGAGATCGAAGTCAAAGGGGGAATTGAGGTTCTCAATTTCTGTGCCAATAACTACTTGGGACTCTCCAGCCATCCTAAAGTTATCGAAGCCGCCCATAAAACTCTTGACGAGTGGGGATTCGGCATGAGTTCGGTCCGTTTCATCTGTGGAACTCAGGACATTCATAAGATTCTTGAAGATAAAATAACCAAGTTTTTAAAGACAGAAGACACCATTCTTTTTGTAGCCTGCTTTGACGCCAACGGCGGTGTATTCGAGCCGCTCATTGGCGCTGAAGACGCAATCATAACCGACGCCATGAATCATGCATCTATCATCGACGGTATCCGTCTGTGCAAAGCACAGCGGCACATTTACAAGCACGAAGATATGGAAGATCTTGAAGAAAAACTGAAGACCACTCAGGATCTCCGCTACAGGTTGATCGCCACAGACGGCGCCTTCTCTATGAACGGGCATATCGCCAAACTTGACGAGATCGTGGCTTTGGCTGAAAAATATGACGCCATGATTATGGTTGACGACGCCCATGCGACGGGATTCCTCGGAAAGACGGGAAGAGGGACTGCAGAATATAGAGGTGTTGAGGGAAAAATCGACATCATTACAGGAACTCTAGGAAAAGCCCTGGGCGGAGCATCCGGGGGATTTATTTCAGGACGGAAAGAGATCATCGAGCTCTACAGACAGAGAGCCAGACCCTATCTCTTCAGTAACACCGTGGCTCCCGTTGTTGTCGGAGCCTCTATCGCCGTGCTGGACCTACTCTCTGAAACAACCGAATTGAGAGACAAGTTGGAAAGAAACACAAAGCACTTCAGAGAAAAAATGACCGAGGCCGGATTTGACATCACACCCGGAGATCATCCGATTGTTCCCATCATGCTCGGAAAATTCGAAGATGATGCCAAACTCTCTCAGGATATGGCCAGAGACCTTCTTGAAGAAGGCATTTATGTCATCGGATTTTACTTCCCCGTAGTTCCCAAAGGACAGTCAAGAATTCGCGTTCAGATGTCGGCTGGACATGAAATGCACCACCTCGATAGAGCGATCGAAGCTTTCACTAAAATCGGTAAAAAATACGGCGTCATCCAGTAATAGACTATTTTTTTTCAGATTTATCGAGTTTTTCCATGGTGATCCCGGTATATCCGTAAAATAGAGATACAAGGGGATTTGCCAGGTTGAGGAAAGCATAGGGAAGGTAGACAAGGGGATTGACCCCTAATGTGGCCCACATAAACGCACCACAGCTGTTCCAAGGAATTAGAGGAGAGGTCAATGTTCCGGAATCCTCAAGCGCACGAGAAAGGTTTTTAGGGTGCAGCCCATGCTCTTTATAGGCATGTTTGTACATCCGGCCGGGAATGACAATGGCCATATATTGGTCAGAAGCGATGATATTCATCGCGATACAGCTGAAAATTGTCGTGGCCACCAAGGAGCCGGTCCTCCGGACTCTCTTCAGAAGAGCCTGGGCCAGAGCCTTCAGCATTCCGGTCTTTTCCATAATTCCTCCAAAGCATAGAGCACAGATAATCAGAGCCACAGTATCCATCATGTAATCCAATCCGCCTCGTGTCAGCAGATCATCCACCATGGCTACTCCAGTCTCGGAAACAAAGCCCGACTTAGCGGCTTGAATCACATCTGCAAGAGATTGTGATTGAGCGATCATAGCAAAGAAACCCCCAATGACCGTCCCTCCAAGAAGAGCCGGAAGAGGAGGGATTTTTTTAATCACCATGACTATGACCAAAAGCGGAGGAAGAAGAAGAATAGGATGGATAAAAAAATTCGATTTTATTGTCGTCAATATGATTTGGATATTTTGGGAATCGATCGTTCCTCCGGCAAACTTTGCCCCCAGCACGGTATAGAGGATTATCGAAAGAATATATCCGGGAAGCGTTGTATAAATCATATGCCTGATATGTGAAAATAGATCTGTACCGGCCACGGCCGGTGCAAGATTGGTTGTATCCGACATGGGGGACATCTTATCGCCAAAATAGGCTCCGGATACGATGGCTCCGGCAACCATGGCTACCGGGATTCCCAAGCTTTGGCCTACACCGATGAGTGCTACACCTACGGTACCTGCCGTTGACCAGGAAGAACCTGTTCCTAAAGACACGATGGAACAGATGATGAGTGTCGCCACTAGAAAAATTCCCGGCGACAGGACTTTCAGCCCATAAAATATCATAGTGGGAACGATCCCGCCCTGTATCCATGTGCCGATCATTGTCCCGACCACCATGAGAATCAAGATCGCACCCATGGCTAATGTGATGCCGTGCACCATCCCATCTTGAATTTCTTTCCAGGGATGTTTATGAAAAATAGCTACGGCAGCAGCTACAGCGGCGGCTAAGACAATAGGGATGTGTGGGGATTGTTTATAAACACCGATCGTGACAGAAAGGGCGATAATTAAGAAAATGACTGGGAGTATTGAAAATCCAAGTTTTATCCGTTTTTTTTGCTCTGTCACATCTTCTGCCTTGCCAAAGACAGAAATTCTATCCAATCACCCACTAAAAAGCAAGAAATGCTTAGGAAAAGAAGTTTTAGCTTGAATTATTCACGAGTCGAGGTTGTCATCACGAACGATCGCAGAGAGTGTGGTGATCTCAGAATACTTCCGTAGAGACATGAGATTGCCACGCTACGCTCGCAATGACTTTTGTCGGCAGTTTTTATGAATACTTCAAGAAAGGAGGTCGTCTCGTGTAAGAAGTGAAATAAATTCGTAGCCGGCAGCCTCCAGATTCTCCCGGCCACCTTCAAGCCGGTCAACGATTGTCAAAGTCAAGACGACCTTCCCGCCTTCCCCTTCAACAGCCTGACAGGCTTTGAGAGTGGATCCACCCGAAGTCACGACATCATCGACAATAATAACATTCCAACCCGTCTGAAATGGACCTTCGATCAATTTTCTCTCGCCGTGTTTTTTGGATTCCTTCCGCACGATGAAAGCGGGAAAAGGCCTGGCGGATTCTGCCGAAAAAGCAGATACAACGGAAACGATCGGATCGGCCCCTAGAGTGTATCCACCGATGGCATCAAACTCATAGGGCTTGAGGATCTCGAGGATCAGCCTTCCGATAAGGCTGGCCCCCTTGGGATCGAGAGTGGTCATTTTTGCATCGATATAATAATGGCTTGTTTTTCCGGAAGTAAGGACTCGCTCTACGTTGGTGATAAAAGATTTTTCTTTAACAACGTCAATGAGTTGTGCTTTCAGATTCTCTTTCAACAATTGAAAACTCCCAATGATTAATAAATTTTCCCTATTGTAATACCGTGGTAATATTTTTTCAAGATCTCCTCATAGTCTGCGCCTGCCCGAGCCATACCGTAGGCTCCCACCTGACAGAGACCAACTCCATGTCCCCAACCTTTACCATTAAACTCAAAATGAATAATGTTTCCGGATTCATCATAGTCTCTATCGATGACAAACAGGGTCTCTCTAAGGCCCAAAACTCTTCGGACCCGCAGTCCTTTCACCACGGCTTGTGATTCCGCTCCGGAAATGAGGAGCTCTACAACTCTATTTGATGCACTTCTCGTTTGCGGAATAATATCGATCAGTTCGCCGATGGGATAGAACTGGTTGATCCTATTTTCCAGTTCAATTTTTGACTTACGCACCTGCCAGGAATGATA
>JAZFSR010000231.1:0-8016 GCA_036446295.1 Candidatus Aminicenantaceae bacterium | reverse complement strand
CATCATCACGGGACAATCCATAGACAGTTTGGGTCAAATCGTTGGTGCCGAATGAGAAAAAATCCGCCTCCTCGGCAATCTCGTCAGCGGTGATGGCCGCTCTGGGAATTTCAATCATGGTCCCAATCAAATAGTCAATCTTGACTTTATGTTTATTCATGACTTTTTCGGCAACTCTAAGGATAATTTTTTTCTGGTTGGTCAGCTCCTGCTTGGTCCCCACTAGAGGAATCATGATTTCCGGATAAACTTTTTCCCTTTCCTTGGCCAACTCACAAACCGCCTCAAATATGGCCTCGGCCTGCATCTCTATAATCTCGGGATAGGACACGCCCAACCTGCATCCTCGATGTCCGAGCATGGGGTTAAATTCGGAAAGAGCTTTGACCCGTTCGAGAAGCTTCTCCAATTCCTGGATTTTTTCTTTCTGATCGCTTTGAGAAGATTTGAGTACGGCAATTTCGACCATCAAGTCTTCCTTTCGGGGCAGAAATTCATGCAGAGGTGGATCAAGGGTTCGGATGGTTACAGGATGACCCTTCATGGCCTTAAAAAGTCCATAAAAGTCTTCCTTCTGAAACGGGAGCAGATGGCTCAATGCCGAACGTCTTTCCTCCTCCGTTTCGGCGAGGATCATCTCTTTGATAAAAGGCAGTCGTTCCCGTTCAAAAAACATATGCTCTGTCCGTGCCAGTCCCACTCCTTCTGCACCAAAAGCCAGAGCTATAATTGCATCCTCTGGAGTATCGGTATTGGCACGCACCTTCAACCTCTTAATCTGATCGGCCCAGTAAAGCAGCTTGGTGAAATCCTGGTAGATCATGCTTTCCTGTGGTTTTATTTTCCCCTCGATGACCTGGATGATTTCTGAAGATTGAGTAGTGATCTGTCCACCAAAAACCTCTCCTGTTGTCCCATCTATGGATATCCATTCCCCTTCTTTGATCTCCACATTCCCGGCTGTAAACATCTTTTTTTCTTCATTCAGCCTGATTTCACTGCACCCGACAACACAGGGGGTTCCCATCTGACGTCCGACGACGGCCGCATGAGAGGTTATCCCGCCTGTGGCTGTCAGAATCCCCTGCGATGCGCTCATCCCATGAATATCGTCAGGAGAAGTTTCCTCCCGCACAAGGATGACTTTTTTTCCTTCCTTGTTCCAAGCCTCGGCCTCATCGGCGGTAAAAACTACCTGACCGGCAGCCGCTCCGGGAGAGGCGGCCAGTCCTCTCACAAGAACATCCTGTTTGGCTTTATCCTCGACATTAAAAACCGGATGGAGAAGCTGGTTGAGGGACTCGGGTTCGACCAGCATCAGGGCTTCCTCTTTCGTTGTCAATCCCTCTTCAACCAAGTCAACGGCAATTTTGACCGCAGCCTGTCCTGTTCTTTTACCGCTGCGCGTCTGGAGCATGAAGAGAACTTCCTCTTGAATGGTGAATTCAAAATCCTGGATATCCCTGTAATGTTTTTCCAATTCAGTCGTGATTTCCGCCAGCTCTTTGTAGGCCTCTGGCATTTTTTCCTCCAGAGTTTTGAGAGGCATCGGCGTTCGCACACCGGCAACAACGTCTTCTCCTTGGGCATTGATCAAAAACTCACCATACAGCTCCTTTATTCCAGTGGCCGGATTCCGTGTGAAGCCGACACCTGTGGCAGATCTCTCACCGAAATTGCCAAACACCATCTGCTGGACATTCACAGCTGTGCCCAGATCATCCGGGATAAGATTGAGGCGACGGTAGGTGATTGCCCGGGGATTATTCCAGGACTTGAATACGGCCGATATCGCCATGAGGAGCTGCTCTTGAACATCCTGAGGGAAATCGTGTCCTGACTCTGATTTCACCAGGGCTTTGTATTCAGAGATAAGCTCTTCCAGGTTTTTTTCGGACAAATCGAAATCATTAACAATGTTGTTCCCCGTTTTTATTGTCTTCAGGATATCTTCAAACTTTTTCTTTGATATCTCCAAGACAACATCGCTGAACATCTGGATCAAGCGGCGGTAGCAGTCCAGGGCAAATCGCCTGCCGCTCCCCTTTGCCGCCAGTCCTATAATGGAGGTATCGTTCAGGCCAAGGTTCAGGACCGTATCCATCATGCCCGGCATGGAAAACTTTGCTCCGGAGCGGACAGACACGAGGAGAGGATTCTCTTCACTCCCGAAAATTTGTCCTGTTAATTTTTCCAGCTTTTTCATGTTGAGATGGATTTCGTTTTCAACTCCGGACGGAATCTTGTTGCCAGTTTCCACGAAAAGTTTACAGACATCCGTGGACACTGTAAAACCGGGTGGAACGGGAAGTCCGATACCTGCCATTTCTGCAAGATTAGCACCCTTCCCTCCGAGGAGGTCTTTCATACCCCTGTGACCTTCCGCATTGTCTTTGCCGAAAAAATACACGTGTTTATCGTTCATGAATAACTCCTTTTCATTTTATGAGAACCCTTAATATAAACGCTCCCCCTTATTAATTCAAGAATCTTCTCATGAATTAAAGGGACATATAATTAAAGGGACATCATACTTAATTCAGTCGAATTAAGTATGATGTCCCTTTAATTAATTAAGTATGATGTCCCTTTAATTATATGTCCCTGTAATTCATGATTTGCGGTAAAAGAAAATATTGAGGGAGAAAAAGAGGAGTGCACAGTCGGTCAAAAGCAGTTTATAGTCAACATGCCGGCTGAGGCTGCCAAAGCAACCGCATTCGACATCTATGCCTCGAATCAAAGTGACGATGATAAGGATAAGAAATCCCCCAAGGAGGCCGCAGAAAAAAAGAGAGCTTGAACGCAGAAAGAGACCCGTGATGATAAACACACCACAGATGACCTCAATCCAGGGAAGGAATAGGGCCAAAAAGAAAGAAATGCTCTGAGGAAGGATCTGATAATTTGAAATGTCCTGGGCAAAACCAAGCGGGTTTGTAATTTTAATTATACCCGCCCAAATGAACACTCCACCAAGAACAAGACGGAATAGGTAGTGAAGATATCTGTTATTTATCATCGTTTTTTTCCACAGGCAAACCCTCCATCTGCCACTCCTTCCAGCCCCCGAAGAAAACCCTGATGTTTATGAATCCTTGATCTTGAAGAAACTTGGCGAGCCCCGCACTGGACTGGCACAGGCTTCCATTGCAGTAGACAACTATTGACTTTTCTTTAGGAATCGAAAGCTCTTCAAGGAGGATTGTATCCATTTTGTCCTCGAAAGGAATATTGACGGCTCCGAAAATATGACCTGCTTTGAAAGCTTCAGCAAGGCGGCTGTCGATAAACAGAGTTTCATTCATAGAAAAAAGCTCCTCCGCTTCCGGAAGCATTATGAAGTTAATTGAAGGATCCTCCTCCAATGAGATAAAACCGTACTGGAACTCTCCTCCAAGAAACTGTTTGATCAATCGGACATTTGTTCCGAATCCAAGAAGGACACTCAAGGCCATGATGAAACCAATATGAGTCAGTAGCTTCTTCATGATTCGTTTGTCTCTGTCTCTGTTGTTAAAGGAAAAAGTGCCTGGTATTTATCCAAGCCCGCTTTGAAAATTTCGATCGCTCTTTTCATATCAGACTCCTTAAGAACGTAGGCAATACGCACTTCGTCGGTTCCCTTTCCGGGAGTAGAGTAAAATCCCTGTGCCGGCGCCACCATGACGGTCTCATTATCCAGACGGAAATCAGTCAACATCCATCGGACAAAGTGTTCGCTGTCTTTGATGGGGAGCTGGACAATGATGTAAAATGCTCCTTGGGGCTTATCCATCACTATGCCGGGAATTTCACTAAGTCCTTCAAAAAGGACATCGCGCCTTCTCCGGTACTCTTCCCTTATTGGTTCGAAATAGCCCATCCCCATTCGATAGAGAGAAAGAGCCGCTTTTTGTTCTAAGGTTGGAGGACAGAGTCTTGCCTGAGCAAATTTCAAAACGGCGTGATAGATATCCGGACTTCGGGTTACAACGGCTCCAATCCGCGCTCCGCAGCAGCTGAACCGCTTGGATATACTGTCAACGACAATGACTCTGTCTTGGATGTCTGTGTATTCAAGGACGCTCTTGTGTGTTCGGCCATCGTAGACAAACTCTTTGTACACCTCATCTCCAATCAAGAACAAATCGTGCGTTTTTACGACGTCAACAACTCTTTCTAACTCTTCCGGTGTATAGACCACTCCCGTTGGATTGCTTGGAGAATTTAAAAGAATAGCTCTAGTTTGAGGAGTAATCTTGGCCTCGATGACCTCTTTAGCCGGAAGACGGAAGCCTTCCTTAACACTCAAGGTCAGAGGGACAATCTTCACATCGGCAAAGGCCGCATATCCGTTGTAATTGGTGTAAAAGGGCTCCGGAATAATGATTTCAGTTCCAGAGTCGGCCACCGCGCTTATGGCAAAATGGATAGCCTCTGAACCTCCGGTTGTAATAATGACATTTTCAGAATCTAAAGGAATATTATAGGCGCAGAAATAATCGGCCATCGCCTGCCGGAGATCCAAAAAGCCCTGTGCAGGTCCATAGCTGAGAACTTCTTCATCGAAGCTTCTAACGGCATCCCAGACTGGCTGGGGTGTGGGGATATCGGGCTGGCCGATATTGATGAAATAGACATGAACTCCTTCTGCAATCGCTCGGTCGGCAAGAGGCTTCAGCTTCCGTATTGGAGACTCTTGAATGTCCTGTCCCCTTCTAGAGATTTTCATTTATTTAAGCCTCCCTCTCAAACTCAACACAGGAAGAATCGATTATTCCAAAAAGTCCATAAGATGTCAAAGGAAGCATTTTCATTTCGAAAAGGGAAAGGCCAACGATATCAAAGTTTTAGTTGCCATAGGAAGTCATTTTTGATACTTTTGACGGGGTAAACTTAAGCCGATCTCATGCAAAAAGATCCAAGCGCCCGGATTGTCAACACCAAACACTGGGGTGATTATTTTCTGTTTTCAATCGAATCCCCAATCATCGCCACTCAGGCTTTACCCGGCCAATTCATCATGATCCGTGTTTCATCCCGGGATTATCCGCTCCTGCGACGCCCTTTAAGCATTCACGCAAGAGAACAAAACATCATAGACATCTTTTTCCAGGCCTCCGGTTTAGGTACAGCTCTTCTCAGTCAAAAAACCAGTTCAGATTCTCTCGATATCCTAGGGCCTCTCGGACATGGCTTTTCCCTTAAAGGAAAAGAGGACCTTGAGGACAGAGAGGTGGCTTTGATTGGTGGGGGGAGAGGGATTGCCCCGCTTTTCTTTCTTGCACAGGAGCTCCGCCAGCGTGGAGCCGAAGTTGTTGTGTTTTATGGGGGAAAAACCCGGTCCGACCTTCCCCTAAAAGATAAATTCCTTAAGAACGGAATCTCTGTTTCCTGCTCTACGGATGACGGCTCTTTTGGATTTCACGGTTTTGTCACAGAACTTTTTGAGGCAGAAACAGAGAAAAAATCCTTCAACTTCATCTATGCCTGTGGACCGGAAGCCATGCTGGAAAAAACCGGTCAGATTGGCTTGCAGAAGGATATTCCCGCAGAATTCTCTCTTGAATCCATGATGGGCTGCGGATTCGGAGCTTGCTGGGGATGTGTGACAAAAATAAAAAGCAAGATGGGCAGCGAATGGCAGAAGACCTGTGAAAAAGGTCCTGTTTTTTCTGCCAAAAACATTATCTGGTTAAATGAAAACAAATGATAGATTTATCCGTCGATCTTGGATTTCTTCGGCTGAAGAATCCGGTCATAGCTGCCAGCGGCACGTTCGGCTACGGCCTGGAATTCGATCCCTTCATCAATTTGGACGATATCGGCGGATTTGTCGTTAAGGGTCTCTATTCACGGCCGCGCCCGGGTAATCCTCCACCCAGATTGGCAGAGACATCCAGTGGACTGATCAATGCCATCGGTCTTCCAGGCATTGGGATGAAGAGATTTACAGAGGAAATTCTACCTCAGCTTAGAAAATATGACACCACCCTCTTTGTCAACGTCTGCGGTGAGACAGAGGAGGAGTTTGCCGAAGTCGTAGATTTCTTAAACGGCTTTGACGGGATCGATGCATACGAACTGAACATTTCCTGCCCCAACGTCAAATTGGAAGGCCGCTGTCCGGCTCTAAACCCTGAGGACACATATTCTGTTGTCAAACTGGTGAAAGAAATAAGCACTCGTCCTCTGGTCACTAAACTCTCACCCAATGTGACAAATATTGTCGAGATCGCTCAAAGCGCACAGGAAGCCGGCTCAGATGCCGTCTCTCTGGTGAACACATTTTTGTCCATGGCTATCGACACTGAAACGCGGAAGCCAAAGATAGCCAATATTATGGGGGGACTCAGTGGACCTGCCATTAAACCGATTGCCTTAAGAATGGTCTATCAGGTGGCCCAGCATGTCACGATTCCTGTTTTTGGCATAGGAGGAATCATGACAGGCCAGGATGCCGTAGAATTCTTTTTAGCCGGAGCAAAGGCCGTAGAAGTGGGAACTGCCAATTTTATTGATCCCGCTGCCACCGTCAACATCATCAAACAGCTGGAACAATACTGTCAGACTCAAGGAATCGATAAACTGGAAGACCTCATCGGAGCTGTCGATGTCTCATCTTGATCGCCCAAAAAGGATACACCTCCATGAAAAATAACAACGCGGGAAAAATCATCGTTGCTCTTGATGTCAGCAGCAAAGAAGAAGCCCTCTCTCTTGTCCGGCAGCTCAAAGATACACAAGTTTTTAAAGTCGGCTTGCAGCTCTTTACGGCAGAAGGCCCGCTTCTTATCCAATGCCTCCATGACCTCGGAAAAAAAGTTTTTCTCGATCTCAAGCTTCACGATATTCCAAACACTGTTGCCGGCACCGTTCGGATGGGGATTCGTATGGGAATTCACATGATGACTCTCCATGCCTCCGGAGGTAAGGAGATGATGGCCGGTGCGGCTTGTGCCGCCAAAGAAGAAGCTGAACGTATTGGACAAGAAGCCCCTTTACTTCTCGCAGTCACTGTTCTTACCAGTCTTAAAGACGAACAGCTGAAAGACATCGGAATACCTGCCGACACAAATAGCCAAGTTCTCAATCTGGCAGGCTTGGCTCATCAATCAGGAATAGAAGGGATTGTCTGTTCCCCAAAGGAAATTGAGGCGATAAAAAAGACTTACAAAAAGGATTTGGTTTTAGTGGCTCCGGGGATACGGCCAAAGTGGGCTGCTGCTCAAGATCAAAAAAGAATATTGACTCCTGCTCAGGCTGTACAAAAAGGAGCCGATTATCTGGTGATTGGAAGACCGATAATCCAGGCCTCTTCGCCACATGACGCCTTTCTCAGGATTTTGGATGAATTAAAATCTTAATTTGGATTATTAGAATCTTCCAACTGTCCCCACAAGAAAGACAGCGGACAAAACTATGGAGACTACGGCCGTCAAAATGACCGCCACAACTATGCTGACAACGACATAACCGATCACTTTATCAGGAGGGGTTTCCATGAGGGAAGAGGTGAATCCGAGATAGAATAAATAAATACCATATAGACTTCCAAAAAATGCTAACCAGCCTAAAAAAGGAATAAGGTAACAAACACCGGCAATCCAAGCCGGGGTCATGCTGAAAACGGCAATTTTCATGGCATTCTCTTGATTCTGTTTGGAAGAGAACGTGGGGGCAAGGGCATTGATAATGATCCCAAGTGCATATACTGATACGAGAGAAAGCCCATAAAAAAATATAGAATAAAAAAGCGTACGGCCAAAACCATATCTGATCAATCCCCGCCAGGGAATATTTCGCCCGATGAGGCTGAGGCCAATGAATTGGCAGACAGCCGGAATGGCAGCCAGAAGAACGGCATACGAAGTGAACAGAACGGAGATGGGGAGGGATTCCTCCTTTATTTTCACCCATTCATCTTTGGGCTTCATTAGAATTCCTTGAACTCTTGCGACTATATCCATCAGCATCCTCCTTCTGGCAAAATTTTAAAAAAACTATATCTCTTTTTTTTTCTTAAGTCAATCG
>JAZFSR010000230.1:0-5117 GCA_036446295.1 Candidatus Aminicenantaceae bacterium | reverse complement strand
GACTCTATGTGATGGGAGGCGCCGGACCAATCTGGGGAAAATATATCGAAAGAGAAGGACGGCGGCTGACAACAAAAGACAATTTCAATTATCAATCATTCCAGCGAACTTCCGGGCGCGGGTCAATCGTCCTTGCCGGATTCGGTTTTGAATACGAATTTGAACCCGGAATGCGATTTTTTTTCGAAGGGTCAGGAAGGTTGTGTCAACTCAGTGATTTTCAAGGAGAAAGTAATCAGGAGGAGACCGGGACTCTGTATTATTTTGAAGAACACATTCAAGATTTCGAGATATGGCAGGCCAAAAATCAAATTAAGGCGGCTGCTCCCTCGGGAGACAACTTCAGATCTGTCCAGAAAGCGACCGTTGATCTCAGCGGCTTATCCATAAAAATTGGATTAGTCATTAAATTCTGAGAGGACATCATGTCAGAACATAACTACCGGAGTCCAAAAAAAAAGGGGAAAATTGCCATTTTTCTTTCCGGACAAGGTTCAAATTTTCTCGCCATCCATGATGCCATCCTAGCCGGAACCATCCATGCTGATATCGCTTTGGTCTTCAGCAATAAAAAAGAGGCTCGCGGACTGCAGATCGCTGAAGAAAGGAATCTGGAAACGCTGCATCTGAATCCGAAAGATTATACGCCAAGAGAGGATTACGAAAAGGCTATTATCGAAGAGCTGAAAAAAAGGGATATTGATCTCATCTGCCTTGCGGGATATATGAAAATCCTGAGCCCTTTGCTCTGTGAGGAATTTTTAAACAAAATCATCAATATTCATCCGGCATTGCTGCCATCTTTTCCGGGCCTGCACGTCCAACAAGCTGCACTCGATTGGGGAGTCCGGTTTTCAGGAGCCACCGTCCACTTCGTCACCCCCAATGTGGACATGGGCCCGATAATACTTCAGGCTGTTGTTCCTGTTCTCCAGAACGACACGGAATTCACATTGAGCGAAAGGATACTCAAAGAAGAGCACAAGATTTATCCGGAAGCCGTAAAACTTTATTTCGAAGGAAAACTGGAGATAAAGGATCGCCGGGTTTATATTTTGTAACCGTGGAAGGAAAAACAATGAAATCAGTCGAAGAACAGTTTGAGTACTTAAAGAAAGGCTGCGTGGAAATCATCCGAGAAGACGAACTCAAAGCCAAGCTCTCCCGCTCGATTAAAGAAAATAAACCATTGAGAGTTAAAACCGGATTTGATCCCACGGCCCCCGACATTCATATCGGACATACCGTGCTTATCCGAAAGATGAAGCACTTCCAGGACATGGGACATGATGTCATATTTCTCATTGGAGATTTCACAGGCCTTATTGGCGATCCCTCAGGACAGTCTGTGACACGTCCACCGATGACACGAGAGCAGATCAAAAAAAACGCCGAAACCTATAAAACACAAATTTTTAAAATTCTCGATCCGGAAAAAACCATCATCGATTTCAATTCCCGTTGGCTCGGAAAACTGACGAGTTTCGAAATCATCAACCTTATGGCCAAATACACGGTAGCCAGGATTTTAGAGAGAGATGATTTTTCTAAACGCCTCAAAAATGGCAAACCCATTTCATCCCATGAGCTCCTCTACCCGCTCATGCAGGCCTATGATTCCGTCGCACTCAAAGGCGATGTCGAGCTTGGAGGAACCGATCAGAAGTTTAATCTTCTCGTGGGAAGAGACATACAGCGGGAATATAACCAGGAACCCCAGATCGTCATGACCATGCCTCTCCTTGAAGGACTTGATGGTGTTGAAAAGATGAGCAAATCGCTCAACAATTATATCGGAATAACCGAACCCCCGAATGAGATATTTGGGAAAGTCATGTCAATTTCAGATCCCCTCATGTTTCGCTATTATGAACTTTTAACAGATGTCCCGGCATCAAGAGTAAACCAGTGGCAGAAGGACATTCAAAACAACACAATCAATCCAAGAGACCTTAAAGCACGGCTTGCAAAAATGATCGTCCGTGACTTCTGGAGTGAGGATGATGCAGAAAAAGCGGCACAGGAATTCGACAGGATCTTTAAACAAAAAAAACAACCTGAAAACATGCAGAAGATTGAACTCAAGAGTTCTGTTATGCCTCTCATTGACCTGCTTATCGAGCAGAACATCCTTCCATCCAGAGGTGAGGCGAAACGCTTAATCCGACAGGGAGGCCTTTATCTCGACGGACAAAGGGTGGAGGATATCGGACAAATTCTCAACTTCGTCTCAAAGGATCAAATCATCCTCAAGGTCGGAAAAAGGAAATATTTTAAACTGATCGCCAAAAAACAATAAAAAAAATATAAAGAAGGGGGGCGAGTGACATGTTTTATAATATTAAAAAATTGAAAATTTGGAAGAGAATCATTGAAACACATTCTGTAGAAAATTTCAGTCCAAAGCCATGAAACAAAAAATATTGATTGTTCTATTCATCATCCTTCTTCTGCCCCATTTTTCCGCCGCTGCCTCCGTGAGACCGATTTTTATCCTCGGTCTAGGAAGCGGATATTCTATGATCATGGACGGGAAAATGAGATCAAATGAATATGTGTTCGATACTCTTATAGATTTCAAAGAAAAATTACGGCTGAAAAACCTCTGGAGATTTTCCATTCAAGCCTATGTTCTGGGGGACTTCGGAATAGAGGTGGAGTATACTCATCAAAAAGCCAGTTATTTCTCTGAGTTAAAATGGTATGGATGGTGGTACACAGGTGAAACTGGACCCGAGTATATCCCTATCAACCATTTCGAAGACGCCTACTGGAGCCCATGGAGTCTCAACTCCTACAGTGTTGGGCTCATCATCGGAGGAAACAGCCCACTGTTCGGAGAATTGTTTCCCTATGCGACTGCAGGAATCGGTTCTTATAAAATAAAAGGAGATCCGGAACTTTTTTTGCACCGCACGCGCCTCGGCTCCATCACCCAGGGGATGACAATCAAAATAGGTGGCGGTGTACGGCATAGAATTTTGCCTTTCCTGGGATTAAACTTAAGAATTTCAGGCATTACAGTCAGGAGCAGTGAATCACGCCTCGGCGAGAGTCTCTTTATGGGGCCCGAACAACTTAATCTTGAAAGGTATTATCAAACAGGACAGATTTTCAGAATCGGGGATGTGCTGGTAAAGACATTCACTTATCTCAGTATTGAAATTGATTTGGAAATTATCTTAAAAATGCCGAGCCGAACAAAGACAAAGAGCAAACGCCGGATGTCACAATTCAGGAGGTTTTAATTTTGGAGGAGAGCCGAAAATATCCCGGTAAATTTCAGGATAGATATCTTTCCCGCCGATTAAGAGACAAGTGAGAGGCATCACATTTTTGGCTAAATCGCTCATGGTCCTCACCACATCCTGAATGTCCCATTGGGCCGAGGCATCCTCCCTAAGCCTAGATATATGGTAAAATTCTCGCGCATTGACTTTGAGTAAAACCCTTTTTCTGTGGGCATTGGTCAACACATAGTCGGCACCGAGTAAGGACTTTTTATTTATCAAATTGAAGGCTTTATCTGTTCTTTCAATGACATCCATAAAGTCTTTTTCGGCCCCTATCTCCCGGATAGAGGATGGAATGATCACCCCAAGACCTGGATCATAATTTTGAGCCGTGAGCGTAGCCATCCGGTGGCGTTTAAACTGGGCAAAACACGTGGCAGATATAACCAACTCAAAAACCAGATCCACATGCTCGAACTCGCGCAGAACGGAATCGAAAAATTCCATTTTCTCCATCGCTGTTTTTACAATCTCCCTCTTTTCCTCTAAAGATAGACGGCTGGCATGCTGCTGACATAAAGAATAAGAAAGATTAGTCGATGTGTGCAGAAGAACGGAGACAATTTTGGTATCCGGATCTTCCGTAAAACCGACAAGACGAACGGACTGTTCGTCCGGATGAGACAAGGAACCCGTCAATCCCGAGGCCTTCTCTTTTAGATCCATGTAGGTCTTGGCGTCAAAATCATTGGCCTCTGTAAAAAGAATGATGGACGGAGCGATATCCTTGACCGTGTCATAAATTTTAAGGCTGAGTTCATTCAGCTCTGCTAAAGGGTGCGAGGCGAACCGGCGGATCATAAATTCCAGGTTTCTTGCATTAATCGTCAACCCCAGCTGTCCTCCAGTGGCAAGGCTGACAATGTACCGGGCATCTTCAATGGCCCACCCCTTCAGGAGAGTGTGTTTTTTATGATTCTCAGCGAGTTCCTTGTTTTTATCGAAAACATAAGGTTCGAGTTTCTGATGAAGCTTATGGTACAAATCATTCTGAGCTTTAACAGTATTAAAAAAAATATCCTGCAAACCGGATTTCTTGATTTCTTCAGGAAGAACGATATCTTTTGAGAGTTTGATATACCGCTGCGATTTTTCCGTATAGGAACACAGCCTGAATTTCTCTATTTCTTCGATCGCCAAACGGCTGACCATAATGATGTCAAAATTGAAAACAGCGTGCTCAGCCACAGAATGATGCCCCATCTTAAAAATGATGTTTTGATTGGATCTCCGAGCCTTTCCCACTTCCTGCCTGGCAATGGCCCGCAGCTCGTTTGCAGGGCGGGGATCTCTGGAGATCCGGGCGTAGGCAGCGGAAAGTGTTTCCGGCGTGACGTCCTCTCTGGGAGGAGAATTTTTTTTGAGATCTTCGAGGACCTCGCTGTCGACATTGTATCCGGCTAAATAGACTTTCATGGTTGCTAATTAAAATAAAAGGTGCCGCACAAAAAGTCAATCCTCCAGTGGAGTCGGACGGAACCCTTACGCATTCTGCCTCCATCACATACGAATGTGGATGAATGCAGACATACGACGTCCATCCGACTCCACTGGATGCTCTCAGAAATAGTTGAATTGACGAAGAGCTAATTTTAACCAGATATTTTTTTATCCTTTATAATTCAGGTATTTGAGTTTTGGGGTAAGAGGGACTAGAATAGGAGGACAAGGAGGGAAATATGACAGATTTTTCAAAGTTATCCGTTCAGCAACTTTTGGGAATGGCCGGCCGGGCCGAAATTGAAGCCAATAGAATTTATTCCGATCTTTCTCACTCTCTTAAAAACCCTCTTCTTAAGGAAAAATTTCAGTGGCTGGCCTTCG
>JAZFSR010000229.1:0-4098 GCA_036446295.1 Candidatus Aminicenantaceae bacterium | reverse complement strand
TTTATTAGTGACCTTGCTTTTGGGAAGTATCAGTGCTTGTGTGGAGGTAGGAGAGCTCAGGGAAGATTATCATTCTATCAAGCTCGAGAGAGCACAAGTTGTAGAGGCCCGGTTTAAAATGTCTGCAGGAGAATTGTCTATCAAGGGTGGTGCCAGGGATTTGATGGAGGGCTATTTTGAATACAACGTGGATCATTGGAAACCCGAAGTCGATTATTCTGTCACAGGACGAAAAGGACGTTTGACTGTCAAACAAACAGGAACAATGGGTATTCCTATTGGAAATTCAAAAAACCGGTGGGATGTCACCTTAAACAGAGATGTACCGATTGATCTGAAACTGGATTTTGGAGTTGGGGAAGGGCACCTGGATATGAGAGGGATTGATCTCAGAGATCTCGATATCGATATGGGAGTAGGTGAGTTGACGATCGACCTCACCGGCGAACTGAAGGATGATCTGAAAGTCAACATTGATGGGGGTATCGGGAGTGCGACCATATATTTATCTGAAGATGTCGGTGTCCGCGTCAAGGTGGATGGAGGGATCGGCTCCGTAGATGCCCGAGGTATGCACAAAAATGATCACACCTACACCAATGACGCCTTCGGCCATACAGATATCACCATATACATTGAAATAGATGCCGGTATAGGCAGTATTAATCTAAGATTAAAATAACCTGCATAATTGATAAAAACTGTCGAAACAACTTTTCAAAATCAATCCATTTTAGAGTCGGACGGAACCCTTACGAGGTATGTCTCCATTCCTTGCTGAAGCTCCGGGCGGAGACACACTTCTCGACGTCCATCCGACTCAACTGCAGGTGCAGGGTAAGTTTCCTCTCTCTGAAAACAGACTGAAAACGAAGCATGATTTCTTGTCACTTTACAGAATCCGTTCTTAAAATCACGGCAATAGAGATGCTTTATTTAAAACATCCTTGACCTCTTTAAGATTGTTATATAATCTTAAAAGCCAAAGTTAGACAATTTTAGAAGATAGGAGGTTTGAGGATGAAACAACGATCCCATTTCACAATTATTATAGGGCTTTTAATTATTGCTCTTGTACTCCCTCAGCTTGGTAGAGCTCAAGACAAGAGACCTTTAACCCATGATGACTATGACAGCTGGAAATCTTTAGGCTCGTCAGCGATTTCTCCTGATGGGAACTGGTTTCTTTATCTGGACACACCGCAAAAGGGCGAAGCCGATGTGGTCGTCATCAATATCAAATCAGGCAAAGAATTCCGTCACGCTGTCGGCTTTACCGGTGAAGGGACAACAGCCCATCGTTCGGCCAGACCTCAGTTCAGCTATAATTCTACCCATGTGGTTTTTCTCATTTCTCCTTCACAAGCAGAGATCAAAGAAGCAAAAAAAGAAAAGGAAAAGGAAAAAGAAGACAAACAAGACCAGGCGAGAGGGAGGGGAAACAACAACTCTGTACCCAAGAAAAAACTAGGGATTTTAGCCCTCACCAACGGTGAAGTGACTCTTATCGAAATGGTAAAAGAATTCAAGATGCCCGAGGAAGCAAGCGGCTGGATTGCCTTTCTTAAAGAAAAAGAAGAGGAGAAAAAAGAAGAACCTAAAGATAAAAAGGCCGCAGAAAAAAAACCTCCAGAAAAAAAACCCGAAGCAAAACCTGAGGAAGAAGTAGAAAAGGAAGAAGAAGAAAAGAAAGAAAAGAAAGAGAAGGATTACGGCACACAGCTGATTCTCCGATCTTTAAAAGACGGACAGGAAACCAAATTCGAATCCGTTCTTTTCTTTCAATTCACTGAAAACGGCAAATTCCTCTTTTATACCGTTTCAGACAAGGATAAACCTGAAATCGACGGGATGTACAGGCAGGAGTTAGGAAAGGACTCCACAACACCTCTCCTAACCGGAGAAGGAAACTACAAACGATTTGCACTCAACGAAAATGAAACACGCCTGGGTTTTGTAACCGACAGGGACGACTACGAAGCCGATGAACCCACATTCAACCTGTATGGAATGAATGTCGGTGATTCTCAAGCTGTGCTGTGGGTCTCCCACACCTCAACCGCAGGAGTTCCAAGCGGCATGGCCGTGAGCGATAAATCTGCAATCTCTTTTAGCAAGGATGGAAAGATCGCTCTATTCGGAATAAAAGAGATCCCCGAGCCAAAAAAAGATGAAGATGAGGACGAAGAAGAAAAAGCCAAATTTGACCTCTGGCACTGGAACGATCCCTATCCCCAGCCCCAGCAGAAAATTATGGCCCAGAGGGTCAAAAACAATACTTGGGAATCGGTGTTTTATGTCGATGAAAATAAGTTTGTCAAATTGGCCGACAAGGACCTTCCCGATGTGACTTTGCTTGAGAATGGAAACATCGCATGGGGACAGAGCATTGAACCCTACACGAAGATGGTGTCCTATTTCGGATCTTTTTACGATATCTACATCGTTGATCCCAGAACAGGGGAGAGGACTATCGCGAAAGAGAAGCTCTTCGGGAGAGCCAGTATGTCTCCCAACGGAAAATACATGATCTGGTTTAAGGATCCGTCCTGGTATGTCTATGATGTCGCAAGGAAGACAACCAAGAATATCACAGAAGCTATCGGAGTCCGTTTTGACCGTGAAGATCATGACAGCCCTACACCGGCTAGAGGCTACGGAGTGGCGGGATGGACAGATAATGATGCCTCTATCCTTATCTACGACAAATACGATATCTGGGAAATCAAACCCGATGGGTCAGGAGCACGCAAAATTACAGAAGGATACGGCCGTAAAAATAATCTCTCATTCAGGTATTCCAGGCTGGATCCGGAAGAGAAAACCATAGATCCCAATAAAGCCCTCCTCCTCCGTGTGACAAATACAGAGACAATGGCTTCGGGCTTCTATACTGACCAGGTTTCAGGAACAAAAACACCGGAAAAACTCCTGTTTGCAGAGAAAAGTTTTTCCAGCCCGAGAAAAGCCGAAAATGCCAATGTGGTATTTTTCACAAGGTCGGCCTATGATGAATTTCCCGATGTCTGGATCAGCGACTTAAAATTTTCTAATCCCGAAAAAGTGACCTCTCTTGGCCAGCAGACAGAGCCTTTTATCTGGGGTAAAGCCGAACTGCGGAATTTTCAAAGTTCGGATGGAAAACCGCTTAAAGGAATCCTCCTAAAACCGGAAAACTTTGATCCCAACAAGAAATATCCTCTGATGGTCTATATCTATGAAACGCTCCACACAGGATATCACCGCTTTCGCAATCCCTCTCCGGGAACATCGATCAATACCTCCTACTATGTCAGCAACGGTTATGTCGTGTGGCAGCCCGATATCGAGTACGACACAGGATATCCGGGAAAGGATGCCTTAAAATGCGTGCTTCCCGGCATTCAGATGCTCATTCGTGAGGGATTCATTGATCCCGAAGCTATTGGTATTCAAGGCCATTCATGGGGTGGATATCAAATCGCCTACATGATCACACAGACCAACATCTTTGCGGCCGTTGAATCCGGTGCTCCTGTCTCAAACATGACAAGCGCCTACGGTGGAATCCGGTGGGCCAGCGGGATGGTGCGCCAGTTCCAGTACGAGCACACACAAAGCCGTCTTGGAGCCAGCCTCTGGGAAGTGCCGCTTCGTTACATTGAAAATTCTCCCGTATTCTGGGCTGACAAGGTCCAAACGCCCATCCTGATGATCCATAACGATGAAGATGGGGCCGTTCCATGGTACCAGGGCATAGAATACATGATGGCACTTCGCCGCCTGAACAAAGTCGCCTACATGTTCAACTACAACGGCGAAGCACACGGTTTACGCAAAAGAGTCAACCAGGAGGACTTTACCATTCGGATGCAGGAGTTTTTTGACCACCACCTAAAAGGAGCGCCGGCTCCCAAATGGATGACAGATGGAATAAAAGCTTGGGAAAAGGAATAAGAAAGCCAATAAACAAACAAGGAAATACTTGATATTTTTTCGTTTTTTTGAGTTATAATAAAATCACCGGGATAGCTCGAAAATTATGAACAGAAGGAGACTCCTTCAAATATTTCCTCTATTTCCCTTTCTAGCTGTCATCTCTCTATTCGTTATATTTAT
>JAZFSR010000228.1:0-4982 GCA_036446295.1 Candidatus Aminicenantaceae bacterium | reverse complement strand
AGTTGATCTAACGGGCCATAAAGCCCCTATAGTTTAGGAAAGTCTTTTTCTGTTGTCAATTTAACTTTTCTTTTGTTTTCTTTTATAATGACCAGGCATAAGTTGACGCCATATGGATCTAACACTTTTTATCATTATTTTTGGAGCCGCACTCCTAATCCTCTTTGTCTCCCTTATCTGGTCCATCCGGAACACCACACAAAAAATCGAAAGCTTACGGGAATCCAAAGATGACAGTAAAGCTCTCTCCCTCATGCAGCAGCAGATCGGCCAGCTCACAAATAATATCAACCAGCAGCTGCAGAACCTGAGCGGACAATTCCAAAAGACCACGGGCGATATAGGAGGCGCTCTGGGGGAAGTCAAAAAAGACCTAGGAAAAGTGGAACATGTCACACAACAGGTTCTGGACAAAGCCAAAAGCATCTCTAATTTGGAAGACCTGCTGCGGGCTCCGACATTCAGAGGAGGTCTCGGTGAGCTCTTCCTCGGCGATCTGCTCTCACAAATCCTCCCATCCGCCCACTTCAACCTCCAGTATAAGTTCAAAAGCGGTGATATCGTCGATGCGGTCGTCAAAATAGGCACCAACCTCGTTCCTATTGATTCGAAGTTTCCGCTGGATAATTTCAAAAGATATCTCAACAAGGACAATCCCAAAGAAAAGGAAGATCTGCGAAAAAAATTCGTCACAGACGTCAAAAAACATATCTCCGAAATTGCCAAGAAATATATTCTCCCTGACGAGCACACATTCGATTTTGCCCTTATGTATGTCCCAGCAGAAAATATCTATTATGAAACCATTCTCAAGGATGAAAACTTCGGAGAAGAACGAAGCATTTTTTCCTACGCCATACAAAAAAGAGTGATCCCCGTCTCCCCCAACTCCTTCTTTGCCTACCTTCAGGTGATCGTGTTGGGACTTAAAGGCCTTCAAATCGAAAAGTCGGCTCAGGCCATTTTTCAATCCCTCTCCAGACTTCAGGGAGATTTGGGCCGATTCAAAAAAGACTTTGAAGTCCTCGGCTCACACCTGGTCAACGCCAAAAGCAAATTTGACGACGCCGATAAACGTCTCGATAAATTTTCAGATAAGCTCGAACTTGTCAGTGAAGATTCAGTCGAAAAACTCCCCGAACCCAAGAAAAAAGACTAAGACTGAAGAAAAGTCACTGTTTCTAAAAAAACCTCAAAGGTTGTCTATCATCCTATCAAATTAGACACTTTCACTTTTTTCAAAGAAATAAGCGCCGAGAAAGATCATGATCATCGCAAGACCCACCATCATGACAAAATTGAAGAGAATGGAATGGGAAGAGATTCCTGCGAGAACCCCCCTCAATCCATCGACTCCGTATGTCAGCGGATCGAGATACGAAATGTACCTCAACCAAGGCGGGAAGTTTTCCACGGGAAAAATAGCTCCGGAGAGAAAGAACAATGGGAAAATCACAAAATTCATAACCATGGAAAATCCCTGCATATCTTTCATCTTGGAGGCAAATATAAGACCGAGTCCAAGAAAGGCCACAGAGATTAACATCATAAATACAATCGCCATTCCCAGGGAAAGAAAGGACTTTATCCGGAATCCAAAAAGAGATGTAATCCCCAGTATAAATAATCCTTGGATTAAGGCTGTTGTCACCCCGCCGGCAATTCTTCCCATCACGATCGAAATACGGGAAACCGGAGCCACCATGATCTCCTTGAGAAAACCGAATTCTCTATCCCAAAGCACTGAAAGGCCGCCAAAAGTCGACGAGAACAGCAAATTCATCCCTAATATCCCCGGGACGAGATAAAGGAAAGAATCTACCTCCTCGGTCATCCCCGGTACAGCAATTCTCTTGAAACCCATTCCTAAAAATGCCAAGAAAAAAAGAGGCATGGCCACAGTCCCAACAATTCGCGATTTCGCACGGAGAAACCGTTTCATCTCCCTCAGCCACAGAACATAAATCGCGGTTCGGCTTATCATCGTCTTCGCCCCATCCGCCCTCTCATCATGGCCTTGTTCCGCTCGGCCTGAGTGGATTCCTCCTGCCTAATCGTCCGGCCTGTGTAATGAAGGAACACATCCTCGAGACTGGGTTTCCGCAGATACACGCTTGTGACCCGGACATCATTCTTGTTGGCTAAATTGATCAATTCCGGAATTCGCCTCTCCCCTTTCTCCAGGGTCAAGCTCAGATGACCGTTGTGTTGAGTTAAAGTTTTTATCCACTCCAGGCTTTTCATCAAATGGATCAATTCATCTGTTTTGCCTTCAATTTCAAGAGTGACAACATCACCTCCAAGAATATCCTTTAACTTGGATGGTGAATCCTGGGCTACAAATTTGCCCTGGTCCATGATGGCAATCCGTGAGCATAAAAAGTCGGCCTCTTCCATATAATGAGTGGTCAGTATGATAGTGACATCCGTTTCTCTATTGAGTCTTTTTATATAATCCCAGATATTGCGTCTGGTTTGTGCATCGAGCCCAAGTGTGGGTTCATCCAAAAATAGCACCTTCGGCCTGTGGATCAAACCGCGTGCGATTTCCAGACGTCTCTTCATACCTCCAGAATACTTCTCCACCAGGACACGTTCCTTGTCAGTCAGGTCAACGAGATTAAGAACATCTTTGATTCTTATCTTCCTGTCCTCTTTCCCGATTCCGTACATCATAGAATGAAACTCAAGGTTTTCTCTCCCTGTGAGTTTTGAGTCCAGCGCCGGCTCCTGGAAAACAACGCCAATGCTGCGCCGGACATCGTTTTTATTCTTGGAAATATCAAAGCCAGCGACTCTCCCTGAACCGGATGTTTTTTTCAGGAGAGTGGACAGCATGTTGATCATCGTCGTTTTTCCGGCCCCGTTTGGACCAAGAAGGCCAAAGAGTTCCCCCGCGTCCACATCAAAGGTAATATTATCCACAGCGACAACGCCGTTAAAGTTTTTTGTCAGGTTTTCAACTTGAATGGCTTTCATCATTTTTCATCATATTGTTCTTCGCAAAACACTATTTGGAGAGTCCAAAAGCATAGACATTTTTTTCAGTCCGCACATAGATCGTCCCATCAACAATCGCCGGTGTGGCCATCATTCGTTCCTTCAAATCATTTCGCGCTAAAACTTTTAGATCATCTCCGGGTTCAAAAACTGTAATCACACCTCGTGCGGAGGACACATAAATTTTCCCGTCCCCAACAATCGGTGAGGAGTAATAAGGCCCACCCACTCTCAGTTTATCTTGATATTTCAATTCGCCCGTCTCTGCAACCAAACAGGAGACAATCCCCCCATTTTTAACCATATAGATACGGCCATCGTAATAGAGCGGTGACGGACATTCGGGCACTCCGTAGTTGTGCTTCCAGACGACCTCGGGCTCCTTTTCAGAATCGTTGGATGGACGAATCGCCATTAGCGCATTTTCTTGTTTGAAGCTGTTGAGAAAGGAAATCATTTTGCTCCATTCTTTGACAGTGATCTTTCCGCTTCGGTCCACATCTAAAAATCTAAAAAAACCGCGCAGAGGATGGTCCCCTTCACCGTCAGCATCATATCTCGAAAGAATACTTTGATTGGACTTGATTTCCTCTCGAGTCAGCTCTCCATCATTATCTTTATCGTATTCTTCCAACAGCTCATCAAATTCGGGAATCCCGATCACCTCAGGATTGTTCTTCATGTTGTACGATGTGGTAAACACTAATCCCTCTCCGTTTACAGGAGTTATACAAGGCTCATCCGTAAGGCCCGGCACCGACCATCTCTCTGTTCCGGTTTTTAGGTCATAGCCCGTCATCCACCAAATGCCATAAATAACCAGTTCATCGACTCCATTGTTCTTCCAGAGCATGGGAGTTGACCAGGCTGCGGGAAACTTCTCCCGTTGTGTTTTCCACACAGTTTTCCCCGACTCCGGATCAATGGCTTCCAGATAGGATCCTGTTTTTTGATCGTTACAAAAAATCAGGTAATCCCCCGCCATAATCGGAGACGCCGCCGTTCCATACATACTCAGAGGCGGAGGAAGAGTTCTGGCCCACTTTTCACGGCCTTCAAAATCATAGCAGAGTAATCCATAGGAGCCAAAATAGACGAAAACGTGTTTTCCATCGGTGGTGGGACTGGGCGTTGCCGGAGAATTTATGGGATGGATACGTTCGATTTTTTCCGGTGTTACGGACTGCCTCCATAGAATTTTTCCATTCTTACGGTCTATACAAATCGTCTCTAATTTTTTATCCGATAATCCAGTTATAAAAATCCGGTCCCCCCAAACACACGGTGAAGAATTCCCTTTGCTCACTTCAACCTTCCAGATCATATTGTTTGTTTGATCAAAGTCCACCGGCAGTTTCCGGTCATCTTTGGCAATCCCCAATCCACCAGGACCTCTAAATTGAGGCCAATTTGCCTGGTCTGAAGCTAGACCCAAATTGACGAAAAGGAACACGGTAAATATCGAAACAATAAGTCGTCCACGCATATCTGTCTCCTGAAGTCATAGATTAGATTGATGCAACAATTTCATAGGGTTACAGGATAATAATAAGCGCCGTCTCTGTCAAATAAAGAAAATATTGTGATTTTGTATGGAAAAAACATGGTATAATTTGGTTATTATGACAAAATATCTTATTCTCCCTATCATCTCCAGTGTGCTGCTTGCGGCCCATTTTTCCCGAGCCGATTTGAATTTATTGGTCCCGCCAGCCCTTCTCTTTCCCTTCCTTTTTCTTATTAAGCGGAAGTGGATTATAAGGATCTATCAAATTTACCTAATTTGTGGTGGTCTTATCTGGATAGAGCGACTGCTCCAACTTCGCCGCATAAGAATCGCGGTAGGAGAATCCTGGATCGTTATGGCTATAATTCTGGGAGTTGTGGCGCTGCTCACTCTATTTTCAGCAGGGATTCTTCAGAATAAAAAATTATTGAACGCCTATCAACCTGAGAAAAAAGAATAATAAAAAAGGAGAAAG
>JAZFSR010000227.1:0-3446 GCA_036446295.1 Candidatus Aminicenantaceae bacterium | reverse complement strand
ATTTTTAAATAATCCAAGTTAAGAAGTTCTGTCGTTTCTATAGGAATGAATAGTCCTTGCCGTACCGCAGCATCTGTTTGATATAATCTTCAGGATACGTGATTTTGACGTCCACAATCTTGCCGTCTTCTATAACCGGTGTATAGATCGGATTAATGAAACCTCCATAGGGAGCCAGGTTCAATTTGGAATAACGATCGAGAACCTCTTTATGGAGTTCCTGGTCCACTTGAACACCGTAGTTTTCAACAAGATCACGTGCGGCTTCGTAATCGCCCTCGCTGGTAATACGCTGTACTTCTACCAACAACTCTCCATAAAGTTGGCGGAGTTTTAGATGGTCATTGATCACAAAATACGTCTTCCCATCTCTAGTCTCCTTGGAAATCACATTTTCCGGCAGGCCTTTTTCATACACCCAGTAAGATACGAGCGCTCGTCCGCGCATATGTGCCTGTTCGATGGTCTTTCCAGGCTGGATACGCGTCAGCTGGGTCATCATCCCATTGCGGAAAGTGCTGTCATATGCAGCTTTGGCGGCATCCATATTGGGCAGAAGACCGAGTTCGACTATTTTTTCATCCATGAGGTAGTACATTGCAAACAAGTCCGCACGTGACTCCTCGATAGGCGAATGATAATTTTTGAGCACTTCCCCTGTGACTCCCGGCATCAGTTTCCCGGACGCATGTCCCAAAACCTCATGGAGGTCCGTATGTAGATCTCCGACTTGGGCTCCATATTTTTTGGCTCTCTCCAATTCCTCCTGGGAATAAGAAAATTCCTGTCCAAAACCTGAATCCAGAGAGGATTGATTGTAAGCATAGGTGATGTTTCCAATGGTCACAGATTTTGAGCCGTGTGTCTTCCGGATCCAATTGGCATTGGGAAGATTTATGCCGATGGGCGTGGAGGGATACGTGTCGCCTCCAAGCATGGCGGCCGTAATCACTTTGGCAGAAACGCCCTTGACTTCATCTCGCTTGAAACGGGGATCGACGGGGGAGTTGTCAGAAAACCACTGGGCATTGGCCGAGATCGTTTCGGTCCGCTTTGTAGCTTCAAGGTCCTTGAAATTGACTACGGACTCCCAACTGCCCTTCATTCCCATGGGATCACTGTAAACCTCAATGAAGCCGTTGATGAAATCAACTCGTGACTCTAAATCATTGACCCAGAGGATGTTGTAGTCATCAAATTTTTCCAGATTGCCCGTCCGGTAGTATTCGATGAGTTTTTCTATCACCTGTCTCTGCTGATCGTTTTCGGCCATCGGGACAGCTTTTTCCAGCCAGTAGACAATCTTTTCGATCGAGGAGGCATACATTCCATTAATGGAGGCGACTTCTTCGGTCACTTTTCCATTTTTCTTCACGACTCGGGAATTGAGACCGTAAGAAACCGGAGTGGTGTCTTCCTCGTCCGTGATACTTTTGTAATAGCTTTCGACCTCAGCTTGTGTGACATCTTCATAGAAATTGACAGCAGAATTTGTGACCAGGTCTTTTGAGGAATCCTGAGAAACTTTTTTAGCATCGACATCCGGATCGAAGAGGATGGGCTGGAGAAAGGCAATGAGATCATTGAGTGACATATCCTGGTCCAGAGGAAACTCTACACCTTCGGATTCTTTGACGAGAGAAGCGAAATATTCGTGTGTAAATCCGGGAATGAATTTGTCCGTGGAATAGTGGTGGTGGATCCCATTTGAGAACCAGACTCTCTTGGTGTAGACCATAAACTGGTCCCAACGGGAATCACTGCGCTCACCCTTGTAGCCTTCGACGATAGCATCAAGAGTCTTCCGGATTGTCAGATTGTGTTTGTAATTCTGGGCAAAGATGATATCACGACCGCAGAGAGCGGCTTCACTCAGGTAGTAGATCAGTTCCTTCTGGGCGGCCGGAAGGGACTCAAAACCCGGCACCTGATATCGAAGGATCCTCAAGTCGGCGAACTGATCAATCTGCCATGTGAAATCCATGGCTGCATCAGAGGTCTGTTCGGTTTTTTGACAGCCTACTGCCGGAAATAAAACTAAAGCAATAAAGGCTAAGGCAAATAATTGTTTAAAAGTCATAATATTGTCTCCATTATTTATGATTTCAGAACCCTAGATGAACGTACCACGCGGAAAAATCCCTGTCAACATGATCGGCGAAAAAGGAAAAAATGGTGGGGCCGACGAGACTCGAACTCGCGACCTCCGGCGTGACAGGCTGGATAATTCCTGTTCTAGAGACGCTAAACTTAGGCCTTATCCTCACTTTTACTTGTATCCTTTTCTGCATTCCAAAATCGTCTATTTTAATAAACACCAGATCATAATCGCCAGAGCAGATCTGACCTGCCCCCCAAAGATCTTCCTATCAATCATTCGTCCGGCCCGCGATGAGAAGTCGCCTCCTCGTCCACCCATTCCGGTTCTTCCCACATCATGCCTTGTCGCCCCGGGACCTTCCGCGTAGCACCCTCCCTGTAAAAGAGACACGACTTAGTGACCTGCCCCCAATCATTGTGCCACCCTCAGATTTAGAATTTTAGGTTCGGGAGCCCTACCCAAAAACTGGTCCATTCAAAAATATAGTTTTTTGACCTTGTACGCTCATAAATTTATCTGCAAACTGCTGTGGCGTCAAGTCTCCAAGTGAACTATGTGGCCGAAATTCATTGTAATCCTGGCGCCACATTTCAATTTTCTCTCGTGCGTCCTCAATGGACAAGAACCAATTTACATTCAGACATTCATCCCGAAATGAACCATTAAATGACTCGATCATGGCATTATCCATCGGCTTCCCAGGCCTCGAAAAATCCAATGTCACTCCATGCTCATAAGCCCACTTGTCCAAAATTTTTGAGATGAACTCGCTCCCGTTGTCACATTGTATGCGGTCGGGAATACCTCGTTTATTAACAAGCCTCTCCATGACTGCCGCAACATCCTGTCCTTTGATGCTTTGCCCAGCTTCGATAGCCAGACACTCACGACTAAAATTATCGACTATCGTTATCGCCCTGAATCGACGGCCATCAAAGAGGCTATCGACTACAAAATCCATGCTCCAGCAAGTGTTAGGACACTCGACATCTGGCCGATCCATCCGCCGACTTCCTGTGACATGACGACGAGGACGTTTCCTACGCAACTTTAGTCCTTCCTCCCTGTAGATCCGGTAGACCCGCTTATGATTGACGCGCCAGCCCTCGCGCCGAAGCAGGATATGAATCCTGAGATATCCATACCGAATACGCGTTGCTGCAATCTCACAGATCCTAAGCCGTAGAGCTCGGTCATCTTTCCTTTGCGAACAGTACCGGTGTGAGGAGCGTGCGATGCTAATGACTTTGCATGCACGCCGCTCGCTCACCCAATACGCTTGTCTTAAATGTTGGACATGCTTACGCTTTTTGGCTGGCTTTAGAGTTTTTTTGATAGCACATCC
>JAZFSR010000226.1:0-2875 GCA_036446295.1 Candidatus Aminicenantaceae bacterium | reverse complement strand
GGCTCGTATTCAGACCAATATGCCAAGAAGAATACGGGACTTAAAAATGTCTCTTCGCTGCGGATGCGATTAGAGACTAAAGGCCTGCTCAGAATTAAAAAAACTATCCGGAAGGTGACTCCAAAAACATTGACTTCTTCTGGCCTGATCCCTACTCAGCTGGAGATGGATTTCTCTCTGGACGCTGAACTCTTTCAGTCTGCCCAGAAGATTTCCTCTTTTGTAGGGAAAGATGTTTTTTCATCTTTTTTTCTTTTTGGGTCTTCAAATAAGAGAGAGCCCATTTATTTTAGTCTGATAAAAAAAAATATGGCTTTAAAGAAATCAACTCTTTTTCTAGTCCCTGAGATCTCATTGACTGAGACTTTCAAAAATAAAGTGAAAAACCGATTCGGAGAGAGGGCGGCTCTCATCCACAGCCAGATGACGCAAAAACAAAGAGTATTTGAGTGGCAAAGAATCAAGGACGGTGATGCGCATATTGTTGTTGGACCACGTTCTGCCTTATTCGCTCCACTTGAAAACCTGGCTCTTATCATTATTGATGAGGAGCAGGATGAGTCCTATTATCAGAAGGAGAATCCCACTTACGATGCGAGACAGGGAGGATGGATAAGAGCACAGCAGGAATCAGCCCTGTTAATTTACGGATCTTCCATGCCGTCCGTCGAAAGATATTTTCATGCAAAACAACAAAAATACTTAGTGCCTCTTTCCAAAGTGGAACGTCCATATCGTGCTAGTGTCATCGAAAGCCGGCTGAATAAATGGAATATTGATTCACGGGTTCGGCATCGGATATCGGAAAACCTGAAGCACGACAATCGAGTCCTTATTTTTTTTAATCGCCGCGGGTATGCCCCTTTCCTCATCTGTTCGCACTGCTCGAGTATCCCCCGGTGTGCCCGCTGTGATATTGGATTGACCTACCATAAAAATGAACAAAAAATGGTTTGCAATTACTGTGGATTCACAGTTCCTGAATTCAATCGCTGCCCGGAATGCGGCAGGAAAATTATTTTTGGGAAAAGCATCGGTATCGAAGCGATCGAAGAGGAACTTCACAGCCTTTTACCTCAGGCAAAAATTTCATCATTTAATCTGGATGCTGTCAGGAACAAGAAAGAGCAGGAAAAAGTGATAGAGAGATTTTCCGCCGGTAAAATTGATATTCTTATCGGAACCCAGCTTCTTCTTCACCAAAAAGATCTTCCTCCGGTCTCTTTGGTTGTGGCTCTTTTTCCGGAGACCTCTCTCTCTCTGTCGGACTTTAGAGCAAGCCAGAGAACTTTTCAAAAATTGAGCCAAATGACGTCTTTTTTAAAACAAGAGCCACAATCTGAATTTCTCATCCAGACATCTTTTTCTCCACATTTCAGTATCCTGAATGCGGCTGAGAATGATTTTATTTCCTTTTACAATCAAGAGCTAAAATACCGCAGAATGATGAAATATCCTCCATTTTCGTCCATGGTGGAAATCTTGTTTTATGGTGAAAATTTACGTGTTTTGGCGAAAAATTCGAGAAAATTCCTTTCTTTGATCAAAGGACTTTCAGATCGAGTCGAAGTGTTGGGTCCTGCGTTCGCACCTGTCTCTAGAGTTAGAGGGCAAAATCGGGTTCAAGTTATTTTGAAATCGAATGAGAAAAGGGAATTGGATAGGATACTCAGTGACTCACTGCATCACATTAAGATACGGAAATCGGTTTATGTGTATAGTTGAATCAAGAGAGCTCTACTCCTCTCTTATCAGACGAATGTCAACTTCTTCGTGGATATAAAAGGGTGTTGCTGTTTCCGGCTGCCCCTGTATTGTGACAAACTGGTCATATCCGATTTCGTATTTGGTCGGGCCAAAAAAGGACACAACCGCATAGCCGTTGGCATCCGTTAAAACAAAAGTTTTCCTTGCATTTCCGGCGAAAGTTCCCAGGCCGGAAAGAATTTTAAAATAGACTTTTCTTCCAGCAAGCGGGATCCCATCAACAGTCTTAAAATAAGCTTTTAGCCGGGATTGGGGACGGCTTTCTGTCGCCAGCAGAACGTTTGGATCGGCAATCAGAGTGAATGTCAGATCGATCGCTTCTCGAATGAGATTGATAGGCGTTAGTTCATTTATGAACTCATTGCCTTCCCATGCCACTACGGCTGCAATGTAGATTATCCTATCCGTCGTCAATTCTTGAGAAAATGGTCCATAATAGCTGACAGAGACCATTCCGTTTTGGTCGGTGATTCTTGTTTTTACCGATTCATTCCCTTCAAAAAAACCGAGATTCACTTTATTTCCTGTGGCGTCACGAATATCGAAATGAACAGCTGTGTTTGCGATAGGAACACCGTTGTACCGTTTGAGAGTTGCGGTGACTATCGTTGATTCTCTCGTATCCCCAGCAAAAATGACGTTGGGTGTGGCCGCAAGATGGAGCAGAATGGAAAAAGTGGAGGGGCCAAAAGGATTGGGTTCCTGTATGCCATTTCTTTTACAGGATGAAAAAATTGCCAGGAAAACAAAAAAAAGTGTGGAAACTGTTAAAAACTTGTATTGTTTCATTGTTAGGTCCTCATCAATCTTCATAATTGGCAAAATAAATGCTTAAATATCCTGTAGTGGTAACAGTTTTATTAGCCATGTCATGGCCGTAAAAATCCACTCTGGCTCTGAGCTGAAGAACACCGTCTGCTCTCCCTTCGTGAAGATTGATTAGAGGGGGTTCGAGCTTTGCCACTTCTCTGACAAGAACAAACGACAATTCCTCAATACTATCAATCTCAACGAGTGTGGATAGATATCCCTCGAAAGAATAGGGGATATCGACACCTTCTGTATTTTTCCCGTCTGAACGAAAGTATGACACCACATAATGGGTTAC
>JAZFSR010000225.1:0-2646 GCA_036446295.1 Candidatus Aminicenantaceae bacterium | reverse complement strand
TATAATATTTCCAATCCAATAATATATTTAAGAAAATTCAAAGTCAAAAGAGTAAGAATAAAGAGCGAAGAATTAGGGCCAGGTTTTCAAATACATGAAAAACTTTCTTGATACTAATTTTATTTGTTAAAAGTTATTCATGTTTTAAAAGCCTGGCCCTAGTTGACGGCCCTAATTCTTGACAGGGGAGGAAGGTCTATGTATAAAGGAGGCGATGTGGAATCAGTGAAATTAACCTGAGGAGTTTTCTATGGGGATGTATAAGGACCTCGAAGGGAAAAGAGTTTTAGTCACAGGAGCAGCCGGCGGTATTGGGCTGGCCACAGCTCAGAGATTTTCGAATGAGGGTTCACGAGTTTTTATCATTGACTGGGATGAGGAAGCCTTGACTAAAACACTTGCCGAGAATACGGAATTTGTAGGGGGAGTATGTGGAGATGTCAGCAGCCCAGAAGACGTCGAGAAAGCCTTCAATCGAGTCGATGAGCTGATGGAGGGTTTGGACGTGCTTGTCTCCAATGCGGGAATCAGCTACCGCAAGTCTTTTGAAGAAATGGAGTATGAGCAGTGGTCGAAAGTTATGAGAGTGAATCTGGATGGGATGTTCCACTGTTCACAGCAGGCCATAAATAGAATGAAGGCGCAGCAGTCCGGAGTGCTGCTGTTTACGGCCTCAACCAATGGGCTTGAAGGTCATCCTCTATATGCCGACTACAATGCCTCAAAAGCCGGAGTGGTTCTTCTGGCCAAGACACTTGCACTGGAATTTGCGCCGTGGCTGAGAGTGAATGCTGTCTGCCCGGGATATGTTCTGACTCCTATGCAAAAGGCTGAATACAGCCCTGAAAGGCTCAAAGAGATCAGCGCGAATATTCCGCTTAAAAGACAGGCCAAACCCGAAGAGGTAGCCGGTCTTTTTGCTTTTCTCGCTTCAAAGGAAGCGGCTTTTATTACAGGTCAGGCCATAGCGATAGATGGTGGGGAAACCGCAGGATTGATTTAAATTGGGATAATCAACACTTAAATTGACATGTGTTTTCAAGGAAGGAGTAAAAGAAGATGTCAAAATCAAAATTATTTACGATTATCTGTATGAGTTTTTTATTAGTTTTTGTATACGGCTGTAATAAAAGCTCTAATGAAGGTGAGGCCTCAGAAGCAGGTGCGCAGGAACAAGGAGAACATGCAGGAGAGCGCGAAGAAGCTGGTGAGCATACAGAACGAGCTGCACAAGAAGGCCTGCAAGGAGAACACGAGGGAGAAGGGGAGCATGAAGGAGAAAGTGGAGAACATGCGGAAGAAGGAGAAGGAGAAGAAACTGGCCCCCGGATTTCTTTAGACGGAACCCACGATGAAGTCCGAAAAGGATCACGGTTAATTTTAGCTTTTGATAAGGAATCTTCCTCTTTCATCGGAACTGTAGAAAATGTCTCTGAAAAGACTATTTCCAGAGTCCGTATTGAAGTTCACCTGTCTAACGGAACTGAACTGGGCCCAACAGAACCTGTCAATCTGGAACCTGGGAAAAAAATAGATGTTAAACTCTCAGCAGAGGGACAGTCATTTGAATGGTGGAAGGCACATGCGGAAGTAGGTGAATCCGAACATAGATGAGAGGAGAATAAACTCTGAAAATAGACGAAAAAAAGTTAATCGGAATTTCACTTGAAGGAAAGGTTGCGGTTGTCACAGGTGCCGCCTCAGGAATTGGATTGGCTGCGGCAAAAAGACTTGCCGAAGCTCAGGCCAAAGTGGCTCTATTAGATATTTCAGAAGATTTGGGGAAGGATGCCGCAGATAAGATCATCCAATTAGGAGGGGAAGCTCAATTTTTTAGATGTGATGTGACCTCAAAAGCAAACTGCGAAACAGTGACTGAAGACATAGTCCGAACATATGGCCGTATAGACATCCTTTTCAACAATGCAGGGATCATCATCAGGAAAAACCTTGTAGACCTTGAAGAAGAGGAGTGGGATCTTGTCCTCAATGTTTGCCTAAAGTCTATCTATTTGCTGTCTCATTTTGTTATTCCCCACATGAGAAACACCGGAGGGGGAAGCATTATCAACACGGGCTCCGGATGGGGACTCAAAGGCGGGCCGGATGCGGCGGCCTACTGTGCGGCCAAAGGGGGAGTCGTCAATTTGACAAAAGCGATGGCCGTGGATTTTGGAAAGGATAACATTCGCGTCAACTGTGTCTGTCCCGGAGATGTGGACACGCCTCTCCTCCACGGTGAAGCCGTGCAGATAGGACAGGAGGCGGCGGAGTTCATGAAAGAGGCCGCCGATCGTCCCCTCGGTCGAGTGGGGCAGCCCATAGACATCGCCAATGCCGTGCTTTTCTTTGCCAGTGACCTGTCCTCCTGGGCGACAGGCTCGGTATTAGTCGTAGATGGAGGAGGACTTGCCTAACAATCACAAAGAACGGAACCCTTACGAGGTATGTCTCCATTCCTCGCTGAAGCTCCGGGCGGAGACACACTTCTCGACGTCCATTCTTCGCGATTGTAGAAGAAATCAATGGATAGGAGAAATTGATGAAAAGAAATAAGGGGTTTGTGCATCCGTATATTCCGAATTCCGTTCCGGAAGTTAAAGCGGAGATGCTCCGGGAGATTGGAGTTAAGGAGATCGAGGAATT
>JAZFSR010000224.1:0-16020 GCA_036446295.1 Candidatus Aminicenantaceae bacterium | reverse complement strand
TCCAAACTCATTTTATCCTCCTTTCTTTATACTTCTTAATCATCTCACTCTGATCCCTTAATCCTTCAATCCTTAATCCTTAATCCTTATTTATATATTATTTCCAATGATTTTATCTTCCTTTTATCGAAAACTGCAACGAAAAAGAATGTGATCAGGCTGACAATCCAGCAAAAGTATATCGGGTGCACAAGGTTAATGCTTTTGAAAAAATCAGCCAGCTGTGGAAATAGAAGCCAACAGACTAATGCGGCCATCCCCATAAGCAGTGTCCACGTTGCATGTGACCGGCGGCAGAGGCTCGGCCAGAAAAGAGTCATCAGGGTCACAAGGGTATACGCCGTTGTCAGTGTAAGGCCGATGAGGAGCGTGTTCAATATCCCTGATACTGAAATGGCCAGGATATATGTGAATACACTCAAGACCAGAACGGCTGCCCGTGAGATAACCTTTTCTTTTTTTTCACTTAAATCAGGAACTATAAATCTTTTTATGATGTCGTTAACCACTAGCGTAGCGCTGCCCACAAGAAGAGCGGAAGCCGTAGAGACATCGGCAGCCCAAAGTCCGGCGAGAACGAGGCCGGCAACAATGGGACTCAGGCTGAGGACTGTCCTCGGCAGCGCTTCGGTGGGAATGATTCCCGGATGAAGAACCGTAGCCGAGATCCCGATGACAGCACTGATAAATCCCACGGGAAGAATGATTAAACCTGCCAGAATAAATCCTTTCCTGGCGGATGAAGAATTCTTGGCGGCAAAGCTGATCTGAACTATGGATTGGACAGAAAACGTCATGGTGCACATGACAATAAACCATGCAAGAATCATCGGCAAACCTATAGCCCCCAAATCAAAAGCGGATGAATCGCTGGGAAGCTTAATGACCAGCTCCTTAAAACCGCCCACTTTTTTTACGGCCAGAAAAGCAGCAAACAAAACACCGGCATAGATGAGGACAACATTGATGATATTCGTCAGCCCGGCTGCCCAGAAGCCGCCGATGAGAGCGATCCCCACAAAGACAACGGCCGTGACAAGCATGCCGGTCTGGAAGGAAAAGACATCCGGAAGCAGTGAGGAGAGGATGGCTCCTCCGGCAATATACTGGAGAGATGTTATGACGATCTGCAGAACAAGCTGGCCGATCACTCCGACAACGCGGCCGGACACATTGTAATGCCGCTCAAAAAACTCGGGGAGAGTCGAAACCTCCATTTTCCGGTAGCGGCGGGCGGCAAACAGACCGACAAAAACGGCCCCGGCAGCCCAAGCGGCATTGTACCAGCCTGCAGATAGGCCGAATTTATAGGCACTTTCGGCAACTCCAATGGTCGAGGCCCCTCCGATGGCCAATCCTGTAAGAAGCGGCGCCACCACCCAGTAAGGAAGGCTTCGCCCGGCCAGGAAATAGGCAACCATGCCTCCGCGGCTGAGGCGGCGTGTGAACCAGGTGATCAGATAAAGAAGAACAATATAGATACAGACAATAGTCAGCGGAATCCAGTTCATCCCATTATTTTGAGCCGTGCATCGACAACGACAGCTCTAGTCTCGATGGCCAACACCGGATTGAGGTCAAATTCATCTATTTCCGGAAAATCCAGAACCAGTTGAGAAAAACGAATCAGAATGTCTGCCAGAGCCTCAAAATCCACGCCTCTTTCTCCCCGGGTTCCTTCCAATATGGGATATCCTTTGATCGAACGCATCATATCGACGGCTTGATTTTTTGTGAGAGGGGCCAGCCTGAACTGCACATCTTTTAATGTTTCGACAAACACTCCCCCGAGACCGAACATGATCATCGGATCGATTCCTGTTTGCCTTTTCGCTCCAATAATCACTTCTTTCCCGGCTTCCTCGTACTTTTGAAGGATAAAATCCGGTTTGTGGGTCTTGAATTTCTCCGACATTTCTTCAAAAGCGGCCAGGAGGGCCTCGGTGTCTTTTATATCGAGTTCGACACCGCCTGCGTCTGTCTTGTGGACGATCTCTTCGGCATCAACTTTAAGCACAACGGGAAATCCGATTTTTTCGGCGGCCGGTTCAAGCTCGGCTTTTTCCTTTATTTTGACCGTCTTCACAGTAGGAATCCCGTAGCTGTCCAGAAGATCAAAGACATCGGCCTGGGGGAGAAACATGTCTTTTCCGCTGAAATTCTCCAGAATGCGGCCCGCTTTGTCTCTGTCACATGTGCATTTTTCATAAACGTATACAGGCGTTTCTTTTTTTAGAAAGGAGCCATATCTAGTCATGGCCGAGAGCGATTTCGCTGCCGACTCGGCAAAATCATAGACAGGAATACCGCTCTCTCTTATGAGCCGGATGACCTCCTGCCATTTCTCGATGGTGATCACCTGACAGACAATCGGTTTGGGGGACGTTTTTCCCAGTTCGCCAATCTTTCGAGCGATCCCTTCACAATCGACAAAGGGGGCCGTGACAAACACAAGCAGAAGGGAATCGATGTTGGGATCAGCAAGCAGCGCCTCCACCGTACCGCCGTACTGCTCAGCACCTGCAGTGGCCACAACATCAACCGGATTGGACACAATGGCCTCCTGGAAGACAATCTGCTTAAGTGTGTCTTTCGTCTGCGGGCTGAGTTCGGCCAGCTTCAATCCGGCCGCCATGCATTCGTCTACGGCGATGATCGCCGGACCTCCCGTGTTGGTGACAATGCACACACGGTCACCCGGAGGGACAGGCTGGTTGGCAAAAGACACGGCCGCTTCGATCATCTCTTCCTGCGTGTGAAAACGGAGAACGCCGGACTTTTCAAATATGGCATCTGCCAGTGTGTCCTGCTCGATCATCGATCCCGTATGAGAGGCGACGGCTTTTACGCCTTCCGGTGTTTTTCCGGATTTCAGAGCCAGGATGGGCTTCTTTTGTGTGACTCGACTGGCCACTTCCAGGAATCCGGCCGGATCCTTGAGAGTTTCGATATGCACCATGATGGCCTTGGTCTCCTCGTCCTGTCCATAATAATCGATGATTTCATTCATGTTTACATCGGCTTCATTGCCGAAACTGGAATACATCCGAATGCCCATCCCGATCCGGTAAAGATGAAGCTTGAGTGTTTCCCCTACACCCCCGCTCTGGGCCACAATCGAAATGTTGCCTGCAGACATGGGAACAAAAGTGAAGTTGGCATAGACAGACACCTCAGGATCCGAGTTTTGAATACCCTGAGAGTTAGGCCCGAAGATGCGCATCCCATGTTTATGGGCAATCTCCACAATCTGTTTTTCAAGGGCCAGGCCTTCCTTTCCCACTTCCTTGAATCCGGCGGTATGGACAATGGCGAATTTCACACCCTTTTGACCGCAGTCCTCGAGAACAGCCGGGACAATCGTATTTTTGATCGAAATATTGACAAGGTCAACCTCATCGGGAATAGCAGAGACGGAGGGATAGGCTTTATAACTTTTAATGTATTTCGATTTTGGATTGACTGGAAAAATGGGCCCCTTGAAATCATGGTCGATAAGATTTTGCATAACGATATGACCGATGCTGAAGGGATTGTTAGACGCCCCGACTACGGCTACAGATTTGGGTTTGAATAAGGCATCAAGCATTACTATCACTCCTTTTTTTCTAAGGCATACAGAGCGGCTCCAAAAGCGCCCGTCATCTGAGGAAGAGGCGGTACAAAAATCTTTTTTTCGATTCTCTCTTCAAACATTTGTACTAAAAACGGATTGTGAGCCACCACTCCTCCACTCATGACAATATGCCCATCCAAAACATCCATCTCCACAGCCCTTTTGATGATAGAGTCAAAAACTCCCTTGACAAGATCCTCGACTTCGACACCCTCGCGGATCTTAGTCAGGATCTCAGTGGCCGAAAAGACGGTGCAGTAGCTCCCGATTTGGACGTTCTTTTTTGACTTCTCCGCCAGGGAATTGAACCGTTTGATATCGACTTTCAGGCGGTTGGCCATTTCTTCAAGAAAAGCGCCCGTGCCGGCCGCACACTTTCGGTTCATTTTAAAGCCCGTCCGCCGGCCTCCCCTGTTCATTTTGATAATCTTGCTGTCCTGTCCTCCTATATCGATCAGGGTATGCGCATGGGGATAATGGAAAAAACTTCCCCTGCCATGACAGCTGATTTCTGTCTTTGTGCCTGCAGAGAATTCGACAATTCTTCTCCCATATCCGGTCGAGACGATAAAATTGTCCGGAATGGAAACCCCACCAGCCAGGATTCGGGCATCGTCAAAGGCCTTTCTTGCGGCTCTCTTAAAATTGGCTCCCGAAAAGGTCACTGATGAGCCGAGAACCTTACCGTTCTTATCAATGATAACGGCTTTGGTCGTGGACGCTCCGACATCTATTCCTGCATACAATTTGCCGCTTTCCAATATTATTCTCTTGTCACCTGCTTATCATCCAAAAATCATCCCCTCTATCACTGTCAGCGCGGCCGGCAGGGATCGGCCTTATTTTGATTCGAGCTGTTCTATAAATGCTTCAATGTTAGTTTTGGACTGCTCCTCAGAGTAGCAGCGCAGGTCATTGAGGTCTCCATTAATAGTCAAAGTTGGAATCCCCAGTGCCTTTTCCAGCCGCTCGGGCATTCCATACCGGTTGTTTGAATTATTGGGACAAGTTTTGGCATCATGGAAAAGAATACCATCAATTTTGTAGAGATCGACCATCTCTTTGATGTATTGTTCTTTGTAATTTTCGTCCCGCACAATAAAGATCTGTGTGTATGCCAGGGCCATACTCAAAAATAGATCGCTGGGATCAAAATCGTCGAAGATCCAACTGTTACAGTATGTCGACGCGATGACTCCAGCCTTGAGTTCAATAAAGAATTCCGCCATCGATCTTAATTTTCCCCAAATGGGCATGCCTTCCCAATAGAGACGGAATTTCTCTCCTTCAACGGCCCCCTCTTTGTTGGCGGTCCTTTCTTCAAGTTCTTTAAGGAGAACCTTATAGTACTCGATCGCCGCCGATGAACCACGCAGCACTACGGCGGGCCCCATATGAATCGAGGCATCGAAGAAGCTTAAAGGGGCGGGAACCGCTTCATTGGTTTTTAAAACTTTTTTCCAGAGTGCCGTACACTGTTTGGACAAATCCATGATGTGCCGGAACTTATCGATGTCAAATTTTTTGCCGGAGATCTCTTCTAATCGCGGGATCAGATCTTTGATCTGATGGACAATCCCATCCAGATGTTCATTCTGAATTTCACCCAGGTTGCGGGAGGATATAATGCCCATGGTCGGCACATTCAACTCTCTTGAATACCACATAAACCAGTCCTGGACATCCCGGCACTGGTTGGTGTTGTAGACAAGAACATCAGGCTTAGGGACGCCCGTGATCCCTTCATAAGCCCGGGTCAAGGGTGTTTCTTTTTTGATGTAGGCCCCGACATCGCTGGTCAGGTAGGAGCAGATATCGGGCGAATAGCCGATGGCATTGGCTACGGGGATATAATCCCCGGCCTTCCGCGTCGAACCGAGCACGGCACCATGATTCTCTGGGTAGTGAACGGCAAAATCAAAACTAAGAAGAAGTTCGGCAGGACCGACACTCGTGCACCAAGCGACTTTGGATGACTCATCTTTGGACGCACTATCAAGGGAATAGAAGTAGTCGGCCATAATCTTTCTCATAAAGCCGGTGGATTGGATTTTTTTTATCAAAGCTGTTTTTTCCTTTGAGAAATTATCAAAGTATCAGCATTCCTCCCTAAAAGTCAAGATTGGAAGAAGAGATTGGTTGTGATAATATTAGTAGCTCATTCCGGTTTAATTTTTGGAGGAACAATGAGTCGACCTGTAATTGTAACCATGCCTGGAGACGGGATCGGAAAAATCGTCCTGCCTGCAGCGCTTAAAGTCCTCGACCGTGTAGGCTTTGAGGCCAATTTTGTCCCCGCCGACATCGGCTGGGAATTCTGGTGTACAGAAGGCAATCCACTTCCCCAGCGAACGATAGATCTCCTTAAAGAGCACGGCATCGGCCTTTTTGGCGCCATCACCTCCAAACCCAAAGATCAAGCTCTTCAAGAACTAGCTCCTGAGCTTCAAGATAAAGGATTTGTTTACTACAGTCCTATAGTTGGGCTCCGCCAGTATTTTAACCTGGATATATGCATCCGGCCCTGCCAGTCTTTCAAGGGGAATCCGCTTAACTATGTCCGCCGGACCGATGGCGGTATCCTTGAGCCAAATATCGATGTCGTTATCTTTCGCCAGAATACCGAAGGCCTTTACAGCGGTGTCGAATGGACGAATCCACCGGATGATGTACGGGCCGCATTCGAGACACACACAAAAATGGCGTCCTTTGCAGATGTACCCAGCGAAGATCTAGCCATCTCTGCACGGATCTTCAGCCGCAAAGCCTGCCACCGTATCATTCATGAGGCCTTCAAGTACGCTAAAAAATTTGGCTACAAAAGTGTCACCATCTGTGAAAAACCCAATGTGATCAGGGAAACGTCAGGAATGATGAGGGAAGAAGCTCAAAAAATCGCCCCTGATTTCCCCGACATCCCTCTCTGGGAGACCAATATAGACGCCCAGATGATGTGGTTGAACAAAAACCCTGAGGATTACGGAGTGATCGTTTCAGGAAACATGTTCGGCGATATCGTCAGTGATGCCTTCGCCGGTCTAGTGGGAGGATTGGGTATTGCCAACAGCGCTAATATCGGAGAAACCTGCGCCGTCTTTGAACCCACTCACGGTTCCGCTCCAAAATATGAACATCTCGATCCTTCGATTGTCAATCCCATTGCCATGATTCTCAGTGCCTGTCTGATGCTGGAACATCTTGATGAAATCGAAAAAGCCCAGAGAATCCGAAACGCCATTGGGGCCGTTATCGCCGAGGGAAAGGTGAAATGTTATGATATGATGAAGCTTGTCGGAGGACCTGATGTCCTTGCAAAAGGAGCCGCCACCACACACGAAATGACCGACGCCGTCATCGCGAAACTTTGATATTCACGGAGGGGAATTACCATGAGAAAGAAAATATCAGAACTATTTCAAAAACAGCTTGAACACATAAAGGATACATCCCTGCGTGAGAGTGTCATCGAAATTTGGGTGACGGCTGCCGAAAAAGGCGGTTGGGCACCTCAAGATTTGGAAGATATTCCCTTCACCCTTCTCACTGAAACTCTCGGCATCAACCTCATTGAGCACACCATCGCCGTCACAGAGGGCGCCTCGGGGATGGCTCAGGCTATTTTGGAGACCTACCGCTCCGTGCCCTTTGACATCAATATGGATTGGCTCATCGCCGGAGGACTCCTTCATGACGTCGGGAAGCTCCTGGAAATCTGTATGAATCCTCAGGGCAAATACCAGAAGAGCCATCAGGGACAATGTGCCCGGCACCCTATCTCAGGCGCCATCCTGGCTGCCCAAGCCGGTCTGCCGGATGAAATCATCAACATCATAGCCTGCCATGCCAAGGAAGGGGAAGGACGGCCAAAACGCATCGAGACGGTCCTCATTCATCAAGCCGATTTTGCCGTCTTCGATCCAATGGTTATGATTGAGAAGGGGCTTCTCATCACATAAATCAGCACGGGGCCAGAAAAATGGGACATACGATAATAGAAAAAATCATTTCCAATCACTGTGGGCAGACTGTAAAACCTGGAGACATAGTGGACATGGCTGTCGACACGCGGATCGCCCGTGATTTCGGCGGCGCCAGCGTCGTGTTAAACCTCAAAGAATCCGGCCTGGGTATCGAAAACCCGGCAAAGACCTTTTTCACATTCGACTGCAATCCAGGTGGATCTTCTCAAAAATATGCCGCCAACCAGCAGACCTGTCGTCTCTTCGCGAGAGAAAACAACATAAAAATCTACGATAACAACGCAGGCATAGGTACCCACATCGCCATTGATGAAGGGCTGGTTAGTCCAGGAGAAACCCTTATTTCGACCGATTCGCATGCCAACCTTGTAGGTGCCATCGGCGCATTCGGCCAGGGCATGGGGGATATAGACACTGCTTTTGCTTTCGCAAAGGGGAAGATCTGGTTCAAAATCCCTCCCACGGTAAAGATTATTCTTAAGGGACAACCTTCAAAACAAGCCCATCCGAAGGATATCATCCTCTTTCTGCTTAAGACTTTAGGGCCAAACGGCCTCCTTGGTTATTCCGCAGAACTCTACGGCGGCTATATCGATTCTCTTGGACTTTCCGGCCGGATCACCATCGCCTCGATGACCACGGAAATGGGTGGAATCTGCAGTTTTTTTCCGCCAAATCAAGACGTTATCGACCACTGCTCTCAGGCAAGTCAGGGGTCCTTTACCCCGGTCTATGCAGATGAGAAGGCCGATTATGTTAAAACGATAGACATTGAAATCGAAGACATCCCTCCTTTCATCTCTCTCCCCAGACATCCCGAAAACGCCGTCCCTGTCCGTGACGTCAAAGGACAGAAAATCGACTCTGCGTTCATAGGAAGCTGTACGAATGGACGGCATGAAGATCTCCGCCTTGCCGCGAATATTCTCCGCAATAAAAAAGTGGCCCCGGGTGTTGTATTAAAAATCGTCCCCGCGACCGACCGCATCTGGCGAAGGGCCCTGGAAGAAGGCTTGATCTCTGTGTTCAAGGATGCCGGTGCACTCGTCGGCAGTGCCGGATGTGCGGGATGTGCGGAAGGACAGATCGGGCAGAACGGCCCTGGAGAAATCACCATAAGCACCGGAAACCGAAATTTCACGGGAAAGCAAGGTCAAGGAGACGTGTATCTCGCCTCCCCCGCCTCGACCGCAGCCTCTTCTATTGCCGGTTTTATCACCACTCCTGACGATATTCCCGGCAAGCCGGCTGTTTTTCAGGTCCGCTCAGCGATCCAAGAAATGAAGCCTGAAAAAAACCACACCTCCTCTGAAAAGCCCACACACATCAGAGGAAGAGTATGGGTTATCTATCAAGACAATATCGATACGGATATGATCTTCCACAACAGACATTTAACCGTGACCGATATCAATGTTATGGGGCAGTACACATTTGGCAACCTTCAAGGATGGGAGGATTTTCCTCAAAAAGTCCAATCCGGCGATATTGTCGTAATTTCAGGAGAAAACTTTGGCTGCGGTTCAAGCCGCCAGCAGGCAGTTGACTGTTTCAAATCACTGGGAGTCAGCCTTATCATTGCAAAATCCTTTGGTGCGATCTACGAACGAAATGCCATAAATTCCGGATTCCCGATTTTGACTGTTTCGGATATCGACAAACTGGACCTTAAGAACGGGGAAGAAATTAACGTGGATCTTTCAACGGGCAAGACGATAAATCTCTCAACTCGAGAAAAGATTCTAGGCTCTCCCTTTTCTCAAATCCAGTTAGAAATCTACCGGAGAGAGGGGCTGCTTAAGAAGAATAAGAAAGGATTAAGGATTAAGGATTAAGAAGAATAAATATTAAATAAAGAGGTCAAGTCATGGCAAAAATCACTTCAGCCGGAAAACAAGACACCTCTTCGGACTGCTGGGTTCGCTTGGACGTCCGAAAATCCGGAGGCATACAAGTCGAACAGCAGAGTAAAGTCCAATCTATGTATGGGCGCTCCATCAGCCGGACCATCAGCCGCATGCTTGAATTTTATGATATTCACAATGCCCATCTGACAATCCAGGATAACGGCGCCCTGCCCTTTGTGCTTCGCGCCAGAATCGAAGCGGCCATCAAAGCTCGCTTCCCGGATAAACATAAAGACTATCTTTCCCCCATTCATCCTAATAATTTGTACTCTATTGACAAATCCAGACTCCGGAGAAGCCGGCTCTATGTGCCCGGAGACCAGGCCAAACTCATCATCAATGCCGGACTCTTCAAACCAGACGGCATTATTTTGGATCTCGAAGATTCGGTCGCCCCAAGTGAAAAACAATCTGCACGGTATCTTGTGCGCAATGCCCTGCGCGAAGTGGATTTTTTAGGAGCAGAGCGGATGGTCCGCATCAATCAGCTCCCCATGGGCCTTGAAGATCTTGACTTTATTATCCCCCATGGTGTGCATGCGATTCTCATCCCCAAATGCGAATATGCCGAAACTGTCCTGGAGGTTGAAGCCAGGATCCAGGAGCTCCGAATAAAGCACAAAACCAAAGCTCCCGTATTTCTTTTGCCGATCATTGAAAGCGCTCTCGGCATAATCAAGGCCTACAAGATCGCCATGGCCTCTACCAATATCGTGGCTTTGACCATAGGACTCGAAGATTATACAGCCGACATCGGTGCGGAACGTACGCAGGAAGGCCGGGAAAGCTTTTTTGCCAGGTGTCAAATCGTCACCGCCGCCAGAGCCGCAGACATCCAGCCTATCGACAGCGTGTTCTCCGACTTGGGCGATGAGGACGGTTTAAAGGCCAACATTGCCGAAGCTAAATCTTTAGGATTTGAGGGAAAAGGATGCATCCATCCCAGCCAGATCCCGATTGTCCATGCAGGATTTGCGCCATCGGAAAAAGAAATCGCCAAAGCCAAAAAAATCAGCCTTGCCATGAAGGGCGCTCAGGAAAAAGGCACTGGAGTCATCTCATTGGGCACAAAAATGATAGACCCTCCTGTGGTCAAGCGTGCCGAGAGAGTCTTGAAGCTGGCCATCCGGAACAAGCAGATCCCAGCCAATTGGATCAAGGAGGAGAATTGTGATGAAGGGACAAACTAACGCCGCCGGCCGCTGGATACCGGATACAATTAACGGGAGACCAGTCCTTCCATATAAAGGAGTGGGCAAACACAGTCCAACCGGCACTAAAGCCGCTCCACCTATCGCCACGTGCAGCGACTTTCCCAGAGACGGGAACAAGGTCGTCCCCAGCCTGCAGGACGCCCTGAAAAAAGCAGGGCTTCGCAATGGGATGACCATCTCCACCCATCATCATTTCCGCAATGGTGATAAGGTGGCCAACCGTATTTTTGACACTGTCGCCAAGATGGGAATTAAGAACACACGGTGGTTTCCCAGCGCCGCATTCCCCTGCCAGGAGCCCATTATCAAACACCTCGAATCCGGAGTTATCCATCATATTGAAGGCAGCATCAATGGACCCCTCGGGGACTACTGCTCCAGGGGGAAAATGAAAGGAACAGGCGTCCTTCGGTCCCACGGCGGACGGTACAGAAGCATACAGGATGGAGATGTCCACATCGATATTGCTGTCATCGCCGCCCCCACAGCCGATGCCTTTGGAAACGCTAACGGGCTTCATGGACCTTCGGCCTGCGGACTTTTAGGATTTGCCCTGGCTGACTCACAATATGCAGATAAAGTCATTGTCGTAACCGACAACCTCATTCCTTTTCCCTGCATCCCGTGGCAGATTCACGGCAATCTTGTTGACTTTGTGGTCACCATGGACGACATCGGTGATCCTGAAAAGATCATCTCCGGCACCACACGGATCACACGGAGCCCCTCACGGCTCTTGATCGCCGAATACATCGCCCGCCTTGTCAAAGAAACCGGAATCATGAAGGACGGTTTTTCCTTTCAGGCGGGAGCCGGAGGAACAGCTCTGGCCTTTGTGATGTACTTAAAAGACTTCATGAAAGACGCCGGAGTAAAAGCCCGTTTTGTCCGCGGCGGCAGCACCGAACATCTGGTCGGGCTTCTTGAAGAAGGGCAGACGGATTACATCCTTGACGGCCAGACATTTGACCTGGACGGGATAAGTTCCATGAGGGACAATCCGAATCATATCGATACCAGTCCATTCACAAGTTACAATTATCACGGTAAGGGAAATTTCGCCAGCATGCTGGATGCCGTTGTCCTGGGAGCCACGGAGATAGATATCCATTTTAACGCCAACGTCGTGACACATTCCGATGGCCGGCTTCTGCACGGAATCGGCGGCTGGCAGGACTGTCTTTTCTCGAAATGCACCATTCTGGCAGTTCCTTCCTTCAGAGATAGACTCCCCGTCATCCTTGATAGAGTCACGACACTCTGTGGACCCGGAGAATTGATCGACGTTGTGGTGACGGAACGCGGTATCGCCATCAATCCTTTGAGAAAAGACCTGATTAAAGCCGTCAAAAAATCAGATCTTCCAGTAAGGCCGATAGAAGACATCAAGACCGAAGTAGAAAAAATCTGCGGCGGCCCTCCGGATCCTCCAAGGGTCGACAAAAGAAAAGCTGTCGCAGCCATCCAGTGGGTGGACGGCACGTTTATCGACATGGTTTTCAAGGTGCTTTGATGGCCCAGACGCTCATCGAAAAGATTTTAGCCAAGGCTGCCGGCCGCACTCGAGTCCAAAAAGGAGAGATCGTTTTTGTCTCTCCTCACAGGATTCTTTCTCATGACAACTCCGCCGCCATTTCAAAAATTTTTAAACAAATCGGCGCACCGGCGGTCTGGGATCCGAAGCGAATTATTATCGCCCTGGACCATGCCGTACCCCCTCCCGATGAAAGGAAGGCCCTCAACCATAAGATCATTAGAGAGTTTGTCCAAGAGCACAATATTGAGCATTTTTATGACTGCGGCACCGGGATATGCCATCAAGTCCTCCCGGAAAACGGGCATGTTATTCCGGGAACGATTATTTTCGGTGCTGATTCCCACACGACCACACACGGCGCCTTCGGTGCAGCCGGAATCCCCATCGGACGGACGGAAACCGCCAGTGTCTGGGCTATCGGGAAAACCTGGCTCAAGGTTCCGGAAACCATAAAAATTATTCTCACCGGTCATCTCAAGAAGGGGGTCTATGCCAAAGATGTCATCCTCTTCCTTATCGGACAGATCGGAGCGTCCGGGGCAAACTATAAGTCTGTGGAATTTTCCGGAGATACAGTCAGCCGTATGTCCATCAGTGAACGCATGACGCTGTGCAACTTGTCAGCCGAGATGGGAGCCAAAGCCGGCATGGTGGCTTTTGATGAGACGGCACGGGATTGGCTGGACAAGCGAGTCCAGGAAGACTATGAGCCTCTCTCCGCAGACGACAATGCAGAGTATGAAAAAACTTTTGAATACAATCTGGAGGAACTCGGCCCTCAGGTGGCCTGCCCGCACAAAGTGGACAATGTCCGCTCAATTATAGATCTCCCGCACACAAACATCGATGTGGCCCTGCTGGGGACCTGCACAAACGGCCGGCTGGATGATCTAAAGATCGCCGCCAAAATCATGGAGGGAAAGAGCGTGGCTCCAAGTGTTAGATTTCTTGTCTATCCCGCCTCAAGAAGTGTTCTTCAGGACGCACTTCGCCTGGGATATATAGAAAAGCTGGTCGCTGCCGGGGCACAGCTGGCTGTCCCATCATGCGGCCCCTGCCTGGGAGCATACGGGGGGATCCTTGCTCCTGAAGAAAACTGCATCAGCACAGCCAACAGGAATTTTAAAGGCCGGATGGGCTGCAAGCAGGACACAGGAATCTACCTTGCCAGTCCCTCTACCGTTGCCCACTCAGCCCTGGCTGGACACATCACCGACGGAGCACGGAGATGAAACTCGAAGGCAGAGTATGGATCTTCAAGAACGATGACATCAACACCGATCTGATCTATCCGGGGAAATACACATATGAGCCCCTCTCACCCAAAGAACAGGCCTCGCATGCCATGGAAGATTATGATCCCGACTTCTCTCAAGAAATCAAAAAACACGATATCATTGTGACAGGAAATAATTTCGGATGCGGCTCGTCGAGAGAACAGGCCGTCACATGCCTTAAACATGCTGGGATTGAGGCTATCATTGCTTCTTCATTTGCCCGTCTGTTTTACCGGAATGCCATCAACTCTGCATTCGCCATAGTCGAGTGCCCACGGCTGGTTGAATCTCTCTTTGAAAAAATCGAAAAAACAGGCAGCACCCGCACAGATTTCCTTATATCCATCGACCTCTCAAAAGGAAGAATCTTTTCAGAATCCAGGGAATTTTCCTTTCCTTCTTGGGATGAACAGGCTGTGCAGATATTCAAGTCCGGAGGACTTGTAGAGTTTACCAAGCAGATTCTTAGAGGCATGCCATCATAGGCTCCCTTGAAGAGATAGAGCTAATTTTTTTATTCTTTCTTCCAGTTCTTTTATGTTTGCCTGATTGGGCTCTAATTCCAATGATTTCCGAAGCAGGGGAAGGGCCTTCTCCGGTTGTTTCAGATTGATATAACATTCGGCAGCTAAATTCAGGACACTCAATTCCGTGGCCGCTTCCATGAGTTTCTGCAGATAGACCAGGGCCGATGCCCAGTTTTTTAAACGGGCATAGTTGGCGGCTAAGAGTTTCCCCGTCTCTCTGTCCTGAGTTTTTTGGAATATGGGAAGAACAACAGCAATAGAATCTGCAAATTTTTTACGTGCATAAAGTGTCTGACCGAGTAGAATCCTCGGCCGCGCACTGTCTCGAATTTTTAAGATGCGTTCCAGATAATTTTGTGCGTTTTCATACTCCTGAGACAGATAATACTGGGAGGCCAGCAGGAAGAGAAATTCGATATTGGGAGATGCATCATGCAGCTTTGAGAAGACAAGGGGAACAACAGGAACGGACTCTGAGAGAAGGATGACATTTTCCCGTTTGGTGAAAACTTTTCCCTCGTTTTTATCCAGAATTGAGACCTCAATACCATAGTAGCCCGGTTTCAAAGAAGCAAGAGAAAGCGGATAGATATCGATCCCCATCCCGTCAGGAGTTAACACTTCGTCTATTGTTTTTGTCAAACTGAAGGCGACTATGCCCGTATCCACTGAGATAAATTCAACAACGAGGGACATGCCTTTTTTATCTGAAAAATTATACGCTTGAAGGTAGATCCCGCATTCCCTGCTGGGGAGCAGATGGTTTTGGGAATTGATGACGTACTGCAGCCCATTAAAGGTAAAAGCCTTCAGATTATTCTGCTGGGCTTCGGGAAGCCGTTCCCGGGCCAGATAGATAAGAAGGCAGCCAAGCTGGGGATCTTTATTGTCCGTGGGAACGGAAATATCTGCCTGGAACGATGTAAAGTCTTTAGTGGTTTTATTTTGCATAAAGAAAAAGAGCTTAAAGCGCCCCGGTAAAATTGGAAGGAGATCTTGAATGGCAAAAAGTTTTTTATCATATTTGAGGTAATCTTCCGGACTTATGAAAAGAGGAATTTCTTCCTCCTTCTCCAGGATACGGCGGCCCTCTAAGTCCTCGACCATAATGATGAGCCGGAGTGAGGCATAATACTTCCCCTGATCCTGAGCAAAATTCATGACGCTTGGCTCTAACGTCCAGTGCACATAAAACTGATCCGCGTTTTTTAAAATTTTTATCTTGGAATGACTTTCAACAAAGTTATGAGAATAATCTGTTTCAACGTAGTCCTTATAATGCAAAAAATCACGCACATAAGAATCGGATATTTTTTTTTCGGCTGCCGAGTAGATGGTGGAGATCAGGTTCACGGAAGAAAAAGAGGAGATTTCTCGATCAATATCACCTGGAATATAAGACAGGGAAGCGGCGGCAAGTTCTCCGGATATTTCTTTCACCATTTTATGGGCAGAATCCCTATTCAGCACTCGCCCCACCATGGAGGGCACCACAAGTTTTTCCGGTCCATCCTGCCCGGGAGTATACAGACGGTACCTGCCGATGCCTCTATCCTGATAGAAGATGAGGTAAAAATATGGAGGCAGTCCAAGTTTGGCTTCCCCCTTATAAAACCATAGTTCCAGAGGCCAAAGTTCGGATTGAGTGGCATAGATATGCCTTTCCAGCGGAGGGCCCAGCAGTAGGTAAACGTAGCCTCTTTCTGACTCATGGCCCTTCCCAGAAAATTCAAAACCGAAATATCTATCGGCAAAACGGATCCGCTCCATGTATTCCTCATAAAATTCGTTCGCCTCCGTGTCAGGTTTCGTATCACGGCGTCTCCAGAATGTCCGGATGAATTTATTCCGGTCTGCATTAATGCTGAGCTGTTCAAAGATTTCACGTTCGATTTTTGTGATAATGGGTTTTACAAGCTCGAGCCACTCTTCATGCATGGGGGAAAGATTGTCCTGGGCCGG
>JAZFSR010000223.1:0-3796 GCA_036446295.1 Candidatus Aminicenantaceae bacterium | reverse complement strand
CGTCCTTTTTTTTTCAAGGCCAACAAATCACTCCGTTGGGACGAATATTTTTTGCATAAACTCATGCATACATTCCATCTGGAAAAAGATCTTCTTCAGAAAAATACGACTCTTCTCTCAGGTGGAGAGAAACAGAGAATCTCCCTGCTCTCCTCCTTGTTATTGAAAAGAGAGATTTATCTCCTGGACGAAGTGACCTCAGCTCTAGATGATGAAACCCGGATGGCCGTTATTGAATATTTGAGACAGCAGGAGATCTCCACTTTTTTATTCGTTTCCCATGACAAAGACATTAAGGCTATGAGCCACAAAACATTCACATTAAGAAAAGAACCTGCAACGAGGACAGAACTATGAATACGGCTGCACTCGATATCCGGACAACCGGCCTGATCCTCGGTTACCTTCTTCTCATCATTCCCATCGCCATCCTTCTCATTTACCGAATCAAGCTGATGAAAAACCTGACGATATCCCTTCTCCGTTTGACCATTCAGTTGTTGTTGGTGGGACTCTACCTCCAATTTCTCTTCAAGCTGAATGCATGGTGGTTGACCGTGCTGTGGCTCCTCTTTATGATTTTTGCAGCCGATGTTTCTCTTCTGTTTGCCTGCAAATTGAGTCTCCGTCGATTTCTTTTTCCCATTTTTCTCTCTCTTCTTGCAGGAACTCTTATCCCGCTTGTTTATATGCTTGGGATCATTATCCAGTTACCGAATCTTCTTGAAGCACAATACTTCATCCCTATTGCCGGCATGATCATAGGAAACAGTCTGAGAGCAGACATTATCGGATTAAGTCGATTTTATGATTTAATCCGGTCGGATGAGAAATGTTATTTTTTGTCTCTTGCCCAGGGGGCGACTCTCCGTGAATCAGTACTCCCTTACATCCAAAGAGCCTTTTCTGCTTCCTTGGCACCCTCTCTCGCCACAATGGCCACTATCGGGATAGTCTCTCTACCGGGAATGATGACCGGAATCATTCTGGGAGGGACAAATCCCGGTGTCGCTATTAAGTATCAAATCGCCATCATGATCGCCATCTTTACGGGGACAACTCTGACTGTGATTTTAGGAATCATTTTGACAATAAAAAGGAGCTTTTCAAAATACGGAGTCCTCGATCCCTTAATCTTTAAAAGATAAGGATTCGAGGGATTCACATGATGCTTGTCGTCGCGAGCACAGCGAAGCGATCTCTACAAATGAGATTGCTTCGTCGCTTTGCTTCTCGCAATGACAAGTTGTCGATATTTTTTATGAATTACTCATTTCTACAAACTTCTGCAATTCTTCCCAATCTTCATCCACCTGCTTCTGGTATTCATCTATAACCCATGCATTTTCTTCTTTAAAGAGATGGCGGAATCTTCCCTGAGGTTTTAGCCAATCCGTGACAGGCTTTTTTTCCTTGGGTGTGTAGTTAATTTTATACTTGCCGTTGTCCACTTCATAAAGGGGCCAAACACAAGTGTCCATGGCTGTTTTTGCCAGCTTCACACTCAGAGCCTCATCATATTTCCACTCCGTGGGGCAGGGACAGAGAACATTGAGAAATGCCGGCCCTTCGACTTCGAAAGCCTTTTTGGCTTTGTTATAAAGGTCCTGCCACCGGGCGGGATTGGCCTGTGCCACATACGGGATGTTATGCGCGGCCATAATTTTAGTCAGATCTTTTCTCCGCTGGAGTTTTCCCGGGATTTTGGAACCGGCAGGAGACGTTGTGGCAGAAGCTCCGAATGGAGTCGCAGACGACCTCTGTCCACCTGTATTGGCATAGGCATTATTGTCATAACACAAGTAGACAAAATTATGCCCACGCTCCACAGCTCCGGAGAGGGCTTGAAGCCCGATGTCGTATGTCCCTCCATCTCCTCCAACGGCCAAAAACTTGATCTCTTTATCCTGAGGGATTTTCCCATTTCGTTTCAAGGATTTGTACATGGCTTCGATGCCGGCCATTGTCGCCGCCGCATTTTCAAAAGCACTGTGAATCCAGGTCGTATTCCATGCCGTTCTCGGAAAAATGGTGGTGCACACTTCGAGACAGCCTGTGGCATTGGAAATGATCAACGGATCTTCCGTAGCCCTAAGAGCCACTTTAAAAATGAGAGGAATGCCACATCCCAAGCACATGCCGTGACCGGCAACCAACTTGTCTTCCATTTGAGCTATATCTTTTAATTTTACCATTTTTATCTCCTTCAAATTACTCTCTCAAATTGATGTACCCGTAAATTTCTTCCACTTTACCAGTTTCGGCAATCTTCACGAGTTTGTTTGCCACTTCTTTAAAATGATCAACTTGGATATCCCTTCCACCCAGACCAAAGACATAGTTGACAATTTTGGGTCTATCTTCCAGGTCATAAAGTGCCGACCGTACTTCGGTAAACAGCGGAGCTCCAAAAGCTCCGGGACTGGCAGAACGATCCAGGACAGCTACCGCTTTTATCCCCCTGAGGGCTTCGGCAATTTCATGATGGGGAAACGGCCGGAAAACTCTCGGTTTAAGGAGTCCGATATTGATGCCCACATCCCTCAGTTCATCAACGGCATCTTTGCATGTTCCTGCGGCTGAACTCATGACAACTATACAGATTTCTGCGTCATCCATTCTGTACTCTTCGAAAAATCCGTATTCGCGCCCAAATGTCTGACCGAATTCTTTGCCGACGTCCAAGATGACTTTCGGCGCATTCTCAATGCCTTCCATCTGGTTTCTCTTGTGTTCAAAATAATAATCTGTAAAATCGAGAGGACCGACTGTGAATGTCTTGCTTGTATCCAACAAAGGATAGACAGGTTGGTATTGCCCGACAAACTCTTTGACAGCCGCATCCTCCTCTGTTTTGACGACTTCCATGGAATGGCTGATTATGAATCCGTCCAGTCCAACCATAACTGGAGTCCTGACATCTAAATTTTCTCCTATCCGGAAAGCCTGGATGAAGTTGTCATAGGCCTCCTGGCAGTTTTCAGAATAAATCTGGATCCAGCCTGAATCTCGTGCTCCCATTGTGTCGCTGTGATCACCATGAATGTTGATGGGAGCACTCAGGGCTCTATTGGCGATGGCAGCTACTATCGGAAGTCGCAGGCCGGCTGCGATATACAACATCTCCCACATCAGGGCCAATCCTTGAGATGCCGTGGCTGTCATTACACGGCCTCCGGCCGATGCCGCTCCAATACAAACACTCATGGCACTGTGCTCACTTTCCGGACAGACAAATTCTCCTGAAATCAAGCCATCTGCTTTGAACTGCGCAATGATCTCTACGATGGCCGTTGATGGAGTGATAGGATAAGCGGCCACGACATCTGGATCGATCTGTCGGACGGCCTCAGCGATTGTCTGGTTTCCATTTAATGTTTTTAGAACACTCATTCTTCTTCTCCTCCTGCAAGCTGGATATCCTCTTTGACCATGATTATTGATTTTTCCTTGGTTGGACACTCTTCAGCACAGATTCCGCATCCCGTACAGTAGTCGTAGTTAAAACCTTTGACTTTGTCTCCATCGAAAACAACAGCAAAATGGGGACAGTAAAGCCAACAGAAAAAGCAATGAATGCAGTGTTCTTCGAGGAATTCCGGTCTTGTTCCAGACCTCCAAGTACCTGTATGATTTTGAACGGAATTTCCTGCATTCGGATTAATGGTTCCAATGGTTAATTCCTTCCACGTTTCTTTTTTCATCCTTCCTTTACCTCCTCGAAAGCTCTGCTGATCGTTTTCAAGTTCATCTTTACGATATCTTCCCGTAATTTTTTACTGATAGACATCTTGAT
>JAZFSR010000222.1:0-2632 GCA_036446295.1 Candidatus Aminicenantaceae bacterium | reverse complement strand
AACGGCATGTCTTGGACTTGTCATCATACTGGCGATCGTATTTTTTAAAGGACAGCAGAAGCAAAAAAATGTGCGGCTCTTGCTAGCAGAAAAATCCGCCTATATAGATCAGTTGTTCGAAAGTGCCCAGGAAGCGATTGTAATGGCAGACAAAGAAGGCCGTGTGCTCCGTGTGAATGATGAGTTCACAAGATTATTCGGATATCCCCTAGAAGAAGTAAAGGGAAGATCTGTTGACGATCTACTTGCGCCTTCTAAGCTTCATGATGAGGCTGCCGAATTTACAAAGAGAGTGGCCGAAGGAGAGAAAATGACTTTTGAAGCCGTGCGCCAAAGCAAAAATGGAACAAAAATTCATGTTTCCGTTCTGGGATCACCCATCATCGTTGAAGATAAAATGGTAGCTGTCTATGGCATCTATAGAGACATCACAGACCGCAAAAAAAGCGAGGAGGCCTTACAACATTCCATCAAACAGTGGCAGACTACATTTGATGCCATGAACGACCCCGTATGTATACTGGATGAGGATAACAAGATCAGTCGATGCAACCAGGCCATGTTGGATTATCTTGGAAAATCCAACGACGATATCATCGGTCAAACCTATTGGAAAATGATCCATGGAACGGAAGAAAATATAAAAGACTGTCCGGCACAGAAATCAAGGCAAACGAAAATAAGGGAAAAGCTGGTTTTGAAGATGGGGGAAAAATGGTTTGATTTCACCGCCGATCCTATTTTGGACGAATCCGGAAAGGTCAAAGAAGTCGTTCATATCCTCTCTGACATCACAACCCGCAAACAGGCGGAAGAGGCGTTAAACAAACACACGGAAGAACTGGAGATATTCAACAAAGCGATGGTGGATCGGGAGAATAGGATCATTGAAATGAAAGAAGAGATGAACAACCTCTGTGAAAAGTTTGGACAAAAGCCTGTCTATCCACAGATATGGCGGAGCAAAAAACATGACAAAAAATCACAACAGTAAATATTTTCTTTTTATCGGATTAATTCTCCTGTTCACTACCGGTCTTTATGCTCAAGAAAAAACACTTGAAGAACTCCTTGAAATGAATATTCAGGATCTTTTGAACATCAGTATAACCACAGCATCTAAAGTGCCGCAAATGATAAAAGAAGTTCCCGCCACAGTCCGAGTCATCACTGCCGAGCAGATAAAAGAAAACGGCTACTTCACACTGGAGGAAGCTCTTTCAGATCTTCCGGGATTTCAATTTCGAAACATTCAGGGATTCAACAGCTATGTATTCCAGCGCGGCGCACCGAGTCAAAACAATCTTATCCTGGTTTTGGTGGACGGCATTCAAATCAATGAGTTGAATTCCGGAGGATTCTATGGAGGAGGTCACTATAATCTGGAGAACATCGATCACATCGAAGTCGTCTATGGTCCTGCGTCAGCTTTATACGGAACCAATGCCATATCGGGAATCATCAATCTTATCACAAAGGATCCCGATACTGAGAGTGGATTGAGTATCAGCGGATTGTACGGTTCTTTTCAAACAGCCTATGCAAATGCGAACTACGGATACTATGATGAAGACAAGGACTTTGGAGTGCGCATCTCGGGCCTGTTTAAAACAAGCGAAAAAGCTGATTTAGCCGGAGAGAAAGGCGGCTTCAACTGGACTGATGATATGGAAAATTTCGAGGATGATTATTCTTTTGACGCTAAGATCAAATACAGGAATTTTACATATGGATTCATTTTCCAGAATAAACAGGCTTCACGAAGCACAAATTACAAGACTTTTGATACAGAATATCGGGATACAGACACACACTTTAATATCCAATTCATAAACAGTTACCTGAAACATGCGATCAATATCTTTAAGAATGCTTCCCTTTCCTCACAAGTGTACTATAGAACTGCAACAATTTTAGATCGCTCGATATGATACATAACAGACAGTTCTCAAGTGGGATATTACCGCCCTAACCATCTTGTTGGGATAGAAAACATGATGTCTTATTCGGTTGAAGAAAAATTCAGCCTTATTGGTGGAATTGTCCTTGAAAAGGAGAAATTGTCGGAGAGCATCTCCAAGTCTTGGAGCAGCGGTCCCGATGAAATTCCTCCTAGCCCGCCAAGGCCAGATACGCTCACTAATAATCTCTTAAGTATCTATCTTCAAGGCCAACTCCATATCGTTAAAGGGCTGCAGTTCACAGCGGGTACTCGTTATGACAGCAGTGATTATTACGGCCATGTCCTGACTCCAAGACTGGCATTGGTCTATAACAAAAACCGTTTCACAGGAAAAGTATTATTCGCCGAAGCCTACCGGGCTCCAAAACCATGGGACTATACTGTCAGTGCTGGAAATCCAAATCTCGAGCCAGAGGATATGACCTCACTGGAATTGTCTGCTGCCTACAACTTTTCTCAAAATCTGCGTCTGGATTTATCCGCTTACAGAAACAGAATGAAAAATGTGTTCAGTAAGGAAACGCTGGAAGATGGCTACCGCTGGATCAACAGAGGACAATTGAATACAGACGGGATAGAGACAAGCCTTGAATTCAGAAAGGGACGTTTCAAATCATACTGCAATTACACGTACAATTTCTCGACAGATGAAAACGGAGATATCATCCC
>JAZFSR010000221.1:0-5939 GCA_036446295.1 Candidatus Aminicenantaceae bacterium | reverse complement strand
ACGCAAATGATATTTATGTCGATTTAAAGGCACGTAATCAATTGAATACCATTATGGATCGGGCTGGAGTCGTGTACAATATCGAGCAGCGGATGATGAGGTACGATGGAAAAATCATTTGGACTCTGGATACTGCTCGTGTCGTTTTGGATAGCGAAGGCAAGACGCTCTACTATGAAGGTAGTATGCAGGACATCACAAAGCGAAAAAAAACCGAACAGAAATTGCTCGAAGCAAAAAAAAAGGCAGAACTTTCTTTGGTTGAACTGAAAGAGTATCAGTCTATCATGATCCATAAAGAAAGGCTGGCAGCTCTAGGCGAGCTTTCAGCGGGCATCGCTCACGAGATCAATAATCCTTTAAGCATAGTTTCTGGCTATGTACAAATGTTAGTGATGGATGACAATGTGGACATTAGGATTAAAGATAATGCCAAAATTATAGAACAGCAGGTGGGGCGAGCCTCAGTGATTGTAGATAAGCTCCTTCAGTTCTCGAAAGGAGCCAAGAGCGAAATCAAAAAAGTTGACGTCAATCAGATTGTTGAAAACATATTAGTTCTCTTGAAACATCAATTCAAACTGTTTAATATATCAGTGGTGAAACAACTGGATTTAAAATTGGATCCCATAAATGCAGATCCATCTCAGTTGCAGCATGTCTTCCATAATATTATTTCTAACGCTGTGGAAGCCATGCCCAAAGGAGGCACTTTAACGGTGAGCACAGCAGTAAATAATGGCTATGTTGAAGTGCAATTTGCCGATACGGGGTGGGGAATCCCAAAGAAAAACCAGGGCAGGCTGTTTGATCCTTTCTTCTCAACAAAGGAAGCTGGGACTGGATTAGGACTGTCACTATCGTTCGGTATTGTTGAAGCTCACAAAGGACAAATCGAAGTTAAAAGCAGTATCAACAAAGGAGCCACATTTATCTTGAAATTTCCTAGATAAAAATATAGATAGGAGGAAGAGAGGAAATGGCAAAAATATTAGTCGTTGATGATGAACCTGAAGTATGCAGAATGCTCGAGAAATTCCTGGAATCTAAAGGAAATACCGTTTATAAAGCGTTCAACGGTGAGATGGCATTAAAGCTGGTCAAAGAAGAAAGGCCGCACATCGTCCTTTTAGACATTAAAATGCCGGGTATGAATGGGCTGGAATGTTTAGCAAAAATCATGGAAATAGATAAAAATTTGGGTGTGATCATGATTACGGCTATCAAAGAAGAAGAAACAGGCAAAAAGGCGTTGAAGTTAGGAGCCTATGATTATATCACTAAGCCACTTGATCTTAATTATTTAGAAGAATGCTTAAAATGGAAAATTTTTCAGATGACAGCCTAGACGGTGTAGACAACATGAAATCCAGATGAGGAAATAACAGGAGGGATACAGATGTTTTCACGAAGACAGTTTTTGGAACGAGTAATGATTGGCGGCGGGGCGACACTGGGCCTCTTGAAGACTGGTGCTCTGGCCAAAGTGGCAGAGGCGGTTGCAGAGATCGATCCGAATGCCACACCCGAGGACCTTTCGGACAAGGAATGGTTCTGGTCCCGGATTCAGAATGCCTTTGAGCTGGATCGCTCGATAGTCCATCTCAACAGCGGCGGTGTTTCCGCTTCTCCACGAATCGTACACAGTGCCTTTAAGCGTTACCTGGATTACTCCAACCAGGCCCCTTCCTACTACATGTGGAAGCATATCCAGTCTAACATTGAGGGAGTCCGCATCAAACTTGCAAAACAATTCGACTGCGACACAGAGGAGATCGCTATCACTCGCAATGCCAGCGAGAGCCTGGAAAACGCTCAGTTTGGATTGAACCTGAACAAAGGGGATGAAGTCCTTTCAACCACCCAGGCATACGGCCGGATGCTGACTACATGGGACCAGATCGCCAGGCGGAACGGGATAGTTGTCAAAAAAGTGAGGATCCCGGTTCCCTTAATGGATCCGGATGATTATGTTAAGCGGATCGAAAAGGCGATAACCCCAAAAACCAAAGCAATCCTGGTCATGCATGTGATCAACCTCACTGGCCAGATCACTCCGGTCAAAAAGGTCAGCGCTCTGGCCCACAAACACGGCATACCGGTCATCGCAGACGGCGCCCATTCTTTTTCGCATTTTCCCTTTACTGTTAAGGATCTAGACTGTGACTATTATGGAACGAGTCTTCACAAGTGGACTTACGCCCCGGTGGGCTGCGGGATGCTCTATGTCAGAAAAGACAGAATCAAAGAAACCTGGCCGCTGATGGCCGCACCTGCCAGCATGGACGATAACATCCGGAAATTCGAGAGCATCGGAACACATCCGGTCAATTTCATTGCCATCGCCGAAGCGCTTTCCTTTAACGAAACCATTGGCATCGATCGAAAGGCCGCACGGCTTCGCTACCTCCACATGCGCTGGATCAAACGCCTGAGATCCTACCCGAATGTTGAATTCAGGACCAACCTCGATGATCCAACCCAGTGGGCCGGAATCATGAATGTCAATATCAAGGGTGTTGACAATACGAAGCTGTGCACATGGATGATGGACAACCACCGCATTTTTGTCATCCCCATCGGCCACGAAGAATGCCGCGGCATCCGAGTGACACCCAATGTGTACACGCTGCTGTCAGAGATCGACCGTTTTGGAGAAGCGATGGAGAAAGTTGCCAGGGGCGAAGTCAAAGAACTTTTGACCGGAACTCAGAGCCGGCCCGTTCCTCCCTGGGACTCTTGCTATTAGACCGGACATAAGACGAGCCATACCATGTTTGAAACAGCCACTTACAACGGACGCCGGAAGCGCCTCCACAGCCAGATCGACTCAGGCCTTCTGCTTTTCCTGGGAAACGATGAAAGCCCTATGAATTATACAGACAATCCCTTCCACTATCGCCAGGACAGCACTTTTCTATATTTTTTCGGGTTGAATTTCGCAGGACTGGTTGGAGTGATCGACATTGATGCTGGAAAAGATATCCTCTTCGGAAATGACCTGACGGTAGAAGACATCGTCTGGATGGGTACACAGCCCTCACTGGCAGAGAGATGCCAGAAAGTGGGGATTCAATATGTGCAGCCCCTGGAAGAATTAAAAACCTATCTTACTGAGGCAGAGCAGAAAGGACGAAGGATTCATTTCCTTCCTCCCTACCGGGCAGAGCACACCATGAAGCTGAATGAATACCTTGGAACAATCTCCTCAGAAGCAGTAGAATCCGCATCCATAGAATTCATCACGGCAGTTGTGGAGCAGCGAAATACAAAATCCGAGGAAGAGATCAAGGAGATCGAACGGGCAGTAGACATCACTGCCGACATGCATATCACAGCCATAAAAATGGCCCGTCCCGGGATCACCGAAGCCAGGATCGCTGCAGCCGTGCACGAGGTGGCACTGGCTGCCGGAGGGGACTTGGCATTCCCGATCATCGCCACTATCCATGGGGAAACCCTTCACAACCATTATCACGGCAATGTACTCAAGAGCGGAGACATGTTCCTTCTCGATGCAGGGGCTGAAACAGCGATGGGATACGGAGGAGATCTCTCCAGCACCATGCCCGTAGATTCCCGATTCACCGATAGGCAGCGAGAGATCTACCAGATTTCACTCAACGCCCATGAAGCGGCAATCGCCAGACTCAACCCAGGGATCCCCTTCCGGGATGTCCACTTCTCCGCCTGCCGCACACTGGTGGAGGGGCTCAAAGACAGTGGATTCATGCACGGAGATGTGGACGAGGCTGTCGCAGTCGGGGCTCACGCCCTCTTTTTTCCCTGTGGGACCGGCCATATGATGGGCCTGGATATCCATGACATGGAAAACCTCGGGGAAAAATATGTGGGTTATGCCGGAAAGGAAAAGAGCACACAGTTCGGACTGAAATCACTGCGCTTGGCACGAGAGTTGGAACCCGGTTTTGTGTTCACTATCGAACCGGGTATCTACTTCATCCCCGAACTCATCGACATGTGGAAAGCGGAAGGGCGGCACACGGAATTCATTGATTACAACAAGGTGGAGTCCTTCAAAGACTTCGGAGGGCTCCGCAATGAAGAAAATTTCGTAATCACAGAAAACGGCTGCCGGCTCCTTGGAAAATCCATCCCAAAAACCATTGAAGATGTTGAAGCCATGACTCCATGACCCAAAGAAGCCTAGGAGGAAAAAAAAGGAAATGAACAACAGAAATAACCCCACACTCCGCATAACACTGCTGCCTAGAGATACGAACAAGCACGGCTCTATATTCGGAGGTGTGATCTTGAGCCATATCGATCTTGCCGGTTCCATTGAGGCCCGGAAAGCATGCGGTCCCTTTAACTTCGTAACCGTTGCCATGGACAAAGTCGTCTTCCATAAACCGGTATTTGTCGGAGATGTGGCAAGTTTCTATACAGAGACTGTCAGGCGAGGCCGGACCTCGGTCTCAACCAAGGTCATTGTTGAGGCAACTCGGGCTGATAACCAAGAAACCGTCCGGGTTACAGAGGCTGAAGTCATTTTTGTGGCCGTCGACGATGATTGGAAGCCAGTTCCCTTTGTTAATGAATGAATGAATATGAAGATGGTAGCGGGGATTGGATTTGAACCAACGCCCTCCGGATTATGAGCCCGACAAATTATGAGGTTGTCCTCCCCTATTCCAGGGGTAGAGAGCAGCCAAAACGTTAGCACCGTTAGTCAGAATTAGGCATTAGTAGGCACAATTTGGCCCGTATTTGGCCCACGGGATGAAGGGAGTAGTCTATGTTCAGAAACATATTGAGATTTGACACTGGAAATTTCAGTTTGACGATTCCCAGACAAAATAATAGCGATTTCAAATTAAAGAAAGAAAAAGATATAATGCTCAATAGGATTGAAATATAGATGAGATGAAAAATTTGGAGGAAAGGATATGGCAGATAAACACACTTCTGTGGAAAAAAGACTAAAAAGAGATATAACTGTCAAGAATGAAATTCGGAAAGACTTGGAAAAAAGAATGTCTCTAATTCGTAGATTAAGTAGAAAATTGAGAAAATGCAAAAATAGGCGGAATATCACCCGTAGCAGCTCTACTATAAAGAGACATTGTTATAAAACAGCGCAGCTTCGTGTTGAATTGCTTCAAAGGAATGAAGATCTTGAAAAACGAATTAAGAAGGAAATGAAATATTCAGAAAAAGAAATAAACGATTTTAAAACTCAACTGGATAAAGAAAAGAGAGAGATGGAAGAAGCTCGTTCGAAATTAGAAAAGGTCAAAACGAAACCGGAAAAAACTGATGAACAAGAGGGATTTTCCGCTGAAATTTTCCAGGCAACAAAGCGATTGATAAGAGAAACTTCCGATGTTAAGAATATTGAAAAAGAACTGAGTTCTGAGGAAAAAGATGAGATTTTGTTTACCCTGGAACTAAAAAGAATTGAAAGTGATAAGCTTGTATTTGGCCAATAAGTTCCCTCCTATCCCCCCCCTTAGGAATTGACCTTACCGAAAGACGTCGATCCCGGCCTCCCTGAAGTGGATGATTCGAAGGAGAGGTTGGCTGGGTTGAAAGACTGAAATACTACGATGACAGATAAGATACGCTGGCGAGGGAAACTTATTTCCGTCCAGCCCCGGATCCGACTCACCAGATCGTTTGACCAACGCAGCCATTCTTATTTCGGCTATCTTCTCCGCGTTGCAGGCAAGATCGGAGATCATTGGAATCCTCAACAGCGACGCTACCGTTTTGAGACATTTTGCTACGGACCCCTATCTTGCCATGCCTATCGGGCCGGTCCTACTCGAAAAGTACCAGGCAGGAAAGGCTTAACATGGGAAGAAGAAGATTGGGTGGATGACGATGCTACGATTCACCGTGAACCTGACGAATAACTGATGGAAGGTCAAAGTGCGTTATGCGAAATCCCTCTCTCTCTAGAAAGACGCTGACCT
>JAZFSR010000220.1:0-9501 GCA_036446295.1 Candidatus Aminicenantaceae bacterium | reverse complement strand
AAGAAGAATCCAGACGTGTGGTCAACTCCAGATAGACCTTGTTTTTGAGCTCAAGTCGTTCGTCTTCTATAAAATAGATCAACTCTTTTGCAAATCCAGTAATCCGTTCTGAAGAAAAGGACGCGTTTTCATCTGTTTTGAAAACTCCAGCTTCCGTATCGTATTCTAAAAAAGAACCTTCAAGGGCCGCCTCCTCATAGCGGATTTTCGCTTTCCCCTTCAATAGAAAGTGTGTCCAATCTTGGTCGTAAACGATCTCATCGGCATAAAGTTCATATTTACCCTTGTATTTAATCCAAACGTTTCCAACAGAATGAAGCAGTCCTTCATCATCGATAAACTGCTCAAGGGCCTCGCCTTCCAGCGGTATTTTGCCTTCTTTCTCCTCAAAAAATTCCACCCTCTCCATTTTTTCCGTTTTTTCAGGAGGAGCTTTATTCTCAATGCGTTTAACCTCCGGCCTCCGTTTGGAATACGAGATAAAATTAACAGCTATGACCATAACAATAGCCAAAAGAATTCCCCCTATTATAAGTTTGAGAAATCGGGCAAGGTTATGTTTTATGTTGGCCATAGCTCCTCAATGGAGAAATAAGACTCTTTTTTATTATACTCTTATTCAATCCGTAGAGCTATGCGGATTTCTTCATATCTTCAAGCGAGAGATTTAGCTTTTCTTCTCCTAAATACACAGAATTTTGGAGCGAATAGGCGACATCCACATATTCTCCCTTCCGGATTGTATCGGCCAAATCTCCTTTCCCCCATCCCAGGGCTTCAAACACTCTTCCGGAATGTTTGAGTAAAAATTTACTGTGCTTTCCCTGTAATTTTTTTGGTTCCAGGATAACTTCGGCTTTTTGGGTCATAAATATGGGTTTGGAATTTCCCACCCCAAAGGGAGAAAGAAGGGATAAATAATCCAGAAATCCGGAATCGATTTGATCGAAATGGACACGGGTATCCACGACAATCTTTCTCTTCAGATCCTCATCGGATATTTTCGACCCTGCATAGGCAGTGACAGCCGAACGGAAAGCATCCATATTCTCAATCATAAGCTCGCACCCCACGGCAAGAGTATGACCTCCATAATTAAGGCAAAACCTCTTGTTTTCATGCAGACAATCAATAAGGGAAAATTCTTTTATGCTTCTTCCCGATCCAAGGGCTTTTCCATCATCGCATGCGTATGTAAAGAGAAGGGCCGGCCGATGAAAGAGTTCTTTTAACCGTGAAGCCACAATGCCAATAACTCCTCGATGCCAGTCTTCGCATCCCATAACAAATATTTTATATTTTTTTTCGAGCGATCGATCCTTTATTTTCTTCAAGGCTTGAGAATATATTTTCTTTTCGACACTCCGTCTCCGTGAATTCAATAGGTCAAGATCCCGGACAATTTCCCGACATTCCTCGACATTTTTAGAGAAGAAAAGACGGACAGCCAAATCAGCTTTTCCCATTCGTCCGGCTGCATTTATCCGGGGTCCAATTCTAAAACCCACATCTCCAACAGACACTTTTTTGCCGCTCAGTTTGCAGATTTTCATGAGCTCTTTTAAACCCGGGTTGGAGACATTTTCTAAATTTTTTAACCCGAATTTGACAAACAACCTATTTTCTCCACGCAAGGCTGCGACATCGGCCACTGTTCCGATAGACACAAGCTTCAAATAATGCGGAAGAAGCTCGGAACGGCCGGACTCTTCAAAGAGAGCCTGGATGAGTTTAAAAACCACGCCTATTCCAGCCAGGGTTTTGTCAGGATAATTGGAATCCGGGATAACGGGATTGAGAAGAGCGAGAGCTTGAGGGAGCTCGGCTCCCGGAATGTGATGATCTGTAATGATGACATCCACGCCATGTTTTCTGGCACGTTTTACAAATTCGACAGCTTTGATGCCACAATCCACGCTGACAACAACCTTAGCTTTTTTTTCGAGAACAATATCCATATAGCTCTCTTTAATTCCATAGCCTTGGGAAATCCGATTGGGGACAAAATACTCGACATCCCCACCCAGAGACTTTAGGGCTGTGGAGAGGATAACCACCGAGAGCACGCCATCGACATCATAATCGCCAAATATCAGGATTTTTTCTTTCTTTGAACAGGCCTTTTGGAGCCTGTCCACGGCAGCCCTCATCCCGGACTGAAGGAATGGATCATGAAGATTATCCAATGTGCCGTATAAAAAAGCCTGTGCCTGGTCCCGAGTTGTGATGTTCCTGTTGACCAAAATCCGGGCAATCTCGATAGGGAGCTCCATCTCATTCGATAGAGTCTTCGCCGGCTCTGTATTATTAGGATGCACCCAAATCGCTTCATTCATAAGTGAAACACTCTAGCATACTTAAGCTATTTTGTGGAAGCCTTTCCATTCCGTGATTTCAATTGATTTCTGTAAAATGACTAGAAATCCGTTAATGGAGACATACCTCGTAAGGGTTCCGTCCGACTCTAAAATAAATATGAAGAAACATAATGAGAATAAAGACATTAGAGAAAACCTCGACATTTTTCATGAATCATTCAGAGAAATTGACTTTGAGAAGCCCCAAAAATATAATGAAGAGGTTATGTTAGGCAGTCTAAGAAATAAGCTGGCAAGAACACGTGATGCGTTCAAGGATAAGTTCGATGATCTCCTCGGATCACAGAAAGAGCGTGAGGACATTCTCGCTGAATTGGAAGAAACTCTTATTTTGGCAGATGTGGGCGTCAGCACAACAGATAAAATCATCACGGCTATCAGAGAAAAAAGCAGAAAATCCGACACCTTCATTACAATAAGTGAGATACTCAAGAATGAGATTGAGAAGACTCTCTCTCAATGTCCCGCGGAGATGAATCTCGGGCACTCGAAATCCGTCGTTATGCTTGTGGGTATCAACGGAGGCGGCAAGACAACTTCCCTCGCCAAACTGGCTTATTATTATAAAAACCAGGGGAAAAAATGTCTTTTAGTCGCCGGAGACACCTTCCGAGCCGCTGCACAAGAGCAGCTCTCTATTTGGGGAAAACGGCTGAATATCCCGGTTATAAAAGGCCAATACGAGTCAGACCCAGCATCAGTGGTCTACGACTCAATCCAGTCATTTAAAGCTCATGACTATCAAATTCTCCTCATAGATACGGCTGGCCGGGTTCACACAAACATAAATCTCATGAACGAACTGGAAAAGATCAAAAGAATCATATCGAGAGAATTGGATGGGGTCTCACAAGAGGTTCTTCTTGTCATGGATGCCAGTATTGGCCAGAACGCCTTGATCCAGGCAAGAGAATTCCTGAAATTTTCCGGCTTATCCGGTGTATTTTTAACAAAATTGGATGGAACGGCAAAAGGCGGGAGTGTCCTCAGCATCATCGACGAACTCGAACTTCCCATCAAATTCATCGGTGTCGGGGAGGGAGAAAAGGACATGCTGTTTTTTTCTCCAAAAGAATACGTCAGCGCCCTTCTCACATGAATAAACTCATAGATAAAGCTTACATTGAAATGGCCTACAGTCTAGCCCTAAAGGCCAAAGGTTGGACAAGTCCAAATCCTTATGTTGGAGCGGTAATAGTCAAAAAAGGTGTCCTCATCGGTTTTGGCTACCACAAAGGTCCCGGTCAACCTCATGCGGAAATCGCTGCTCTTCAGAAAGCCGGCCCTTCCACTCACCAAAGCACGATATACTTAACTCTTGAACCCTGTATCCACTGGGGAAGAACTCCTCCCTGTATAGAAGCTCTGTTGAAATGCAAGCCAAAAAGAGTCGTCATATCTGCTTCCGATCCAAATCCTCTTGTCCACAACAAGGGTATTCGTGCTCTGAAAAAAACCGGAATTGATGTATCCGTCGGCCTCCTCAAGGAGAAAAATGAAATCATAAATGAGGCCTATATTAAGTACATCACAAAAAAAATTCCATTCATCTCTCTTAAGGCGGCTTTAAGTTTGGATGGTAAGATGGCCACAAAAACTTTCTCCTCCCAGTGGATTTCTTCTTCCCGGACAAGAGAGTACACACAGCTCTTCCGGGGAGAACACGATGCGATTATGATCGGTGTGCAAACTCTTCTCAAAGACGATCCAACGTTGACTCTCCGCCATCCGAATTGGAGAGGGAAAAAACAAATGCGAATTATTCTCGACTCAAATCTGCGGATTCCCGTAAACTCACGAATATTGAACACAACATCCGAGGGAAAGATAATTGTCTTCACAAAGAAGCCTCCGACATCTCCAAAAGCGGCTATTCTGAAAAAAAGAGGCGTGGATGTGATCTCCCTCTCCCTTCCCGGATCCGGTACGGGCATCAGTTTAAAACGCGTTCTCTCCTGGTTAGGGCAGCATGAAATATCGAGTGTACTCGTCGAAGGGGGAGGACGTCTTCACACATCCCTTCTTGACCAAAGGCTTGTGGACAAAGTCTTCATCTCCCTTTCTCCCAAGCTCATCGGAGGTAAGAAGGCTCCGACTCTCTTTCAGGGAATGGGTGTAAAATCCGTAAAGGATGCTCTCCAGCTAAACAAGGTCCGCACATATCAGATTGAAAATGATATAATTTTAGAAGGGTATTTATAGTGTTTACAGGAATTATAAACCATTTGGGCTATTTTAAAGAGTACAGCCTGGGAAAGAAGGTTCTCTCCATCGAGGCGCCCACCATCGCGCCTAAGCTGGAAACAGGAGAAAGTCTGGCCATAAACGGCGTCTGTCTAAGCCTGATTAAAAAAGAAAAAACCATTCTTTCTTTTAACATTTCAGAGGAAACATACCGTCACACAAACCTCGGCTCGCTGCGAATTAAAGACATGCTGAACCTTGAGCTCCCCGTAACACTCTCAACGCCTTTGAGTGGACATCTGGTCACAGGGCATGTCGATACAACAGGAAAAATTCTCAAGATTGTTTCCTCAGGAAAAGGGAAGAGATTCACGTTTTCCTTCCCGGAAAAACTCAGGCCCTTTCTTGTTCCTAAAGGATCTGTTTGCATCAACGGAATCAGTCTCACTATTGCCGACATTTCAACACTATCGTTTGATATTGAAATCATCCCTATTACTCTGAAAAATTCCAATTTTGGAGTCCTCAAAAGTGGGAGTTCGGTTAACATCGAAAGTGACATCATCGGCAAATACGTGTATAATTGGCACGTAAAAAAAAGATAGAAACAAAGGATTATATCTATGAATCGGAAATCTCCCATCGCTACTGTTGACGAAGCTGTTCAAGCCGTTAAGTCCGGAAAGATAATCATCATCGTGGACGATGAAGACCGTGAAAATGAAGGCGATCTTATGGTCGCCGCTGAAAAAGTGACTCCGGATATCATCAATTTTATGGCCAAACACGGACGAGGCCTCATATGTCTTCCAATGCCTGGAGAAAGGCTGAAGGAATTGAACCTGCCCCTCATGGTGTCAGAAAATACCGCAGCATTTCAAACGGCTTTTACCGTTTCTATCGATGCCAAAGAAGGGATCACAACAGGGATATCGTCATTCGATAGGGCCAAAACAATCCTTACGGCCATCGATCCCAAAACTAAACCTTCAGATATTGCACGCCCGGGACATATTTTTCCTCTGCAGGCCATGAATGGAGGCGTTCTCGAAAGGGCAGGCCAGACCGAGGCGGCGATCGATATCACACGTCTGGCAGACCTATATACGGCAGGAGTCATCTGCGAAATCATGAACGAAGACGGAACTATGGCCAGGATGCCGGAACTGATAGAGTACAGTTTGACATACGACATCCCCATTTTGACCATTACCGACCTTATCAAATACAGGATGAAGAACGAAACGCTTGTCACTAAGATTGAGGAAACTGAACTCCCCACAAAATACGGAGAGTTCAAACTGCTTGTTTACGAAGACAGCATACAAAAAGAACACCATCTCGCTCTGGTTAAAGGACATTTCGAAAAAGGGGAGTCCATTCTAGTCAGAGCTCACTCCCAGTGTTTAACAGGAGACACTTTTGGTTCCATCCGATGCGACTGCGGGGATCAACTCCACCTCTCAATGGAAATGATCCAAAAAGATGGGAAAGGCGTCATCCTGTATATCGTCAATCAGGAAGGAAGGGGAATCGGGCTGGTCAACAAGATAAAAGCCTATGCTCTACAGGATAAAGGCATCGATACGGTTGAGGCGAATGAAAAGCTGGGTTTTAAACCCGATCATAGAGATTACGGGATTGGTGCTCAAATACTCGTAGCTCTCGGAGTCACAAAACTCCGCCTCATCACCAATAATCCCCGGAAATTCATTGGCCTGTCAGGGTATAACCTGGAAATCGTGGAAAGAATTCCCCTGGAAATCCCTCCATGCGACAGCAACCGCCACTATCTGAAAACCAAAAAAGAAAAGATGGGCCACCTCCTGGAAATGGTCTAGAGTGATCTGAAATTTCTCTAATACCTGGAAAATTCACGAGTCGAGTTTCACGGGTAGATAGTAGGCGCAGCGGGTGAAGTTCAGGTTAGGAAGAGAGGATAAAAGTTACAGGCCCGTTATTAATCAAGCGCACATCCATTAATGCACCAAAAATTCCTTTTTTTACCACAAGGCCTCTATCTTCTATTTTCTGAACAAAACTGTCAAAAAGCCTTTCAGCACGCACGGACTCTTCGGCTTTATCAAAACTGGGACGACGGCCCTTGCCGACGGACCCGGCCAGAGTGAACTGAGAGACAGCCAGCACTTCCCCCCCGGTATCCAGGAGCGAGAGGTTCATCTTCCCTTCATAATCCGGGAAAATTCTCAAATCGACGATTTTATCGGCCACACGATGGACATGGTCCAGGGAGTCCCCCTTTTCCACACCGACAAGAAGGCACACACCTTGATCTATCCGGCAGTGGACTTCCCCTCCAATTTCAACCGATGCTTTTTTGATCCTTTGCAGAACAACTTTCATTTGAACACACTAATCTCGAAGTATTTTTTCTTTTGAAAAGACCTGCTTGAGACCCTTGAGGTCTTCATGCTTAAACAGCAGATTCATAATCAAATAAATGATCCCACCTCCTAAAATAGCGGCAAGGACAACACTCGACATTTCAATGAACTCTAATTTTTCGAAGTCAAATTGATCTATAAAAAACCATACCGCTCCTGCCATAACCACAGCAGACAGCGCCGATTTCAAAGCAGAGACAAGGAGGTCCTTTTTTTCAATCCTTCCAATTTTTTTCTCAAGAAGAATAAACAGCGCAACAAAATTAATCAGAGATGATAATGATAGGGCCAGTGCAATACCTCCCGCACGGAGGGGCCCCATCAAGAAAAGAGAAAAACCGATATAGCTAATCATCACAAAAAAGGCTACAATCACCGGCGTTTTTGTGTCTTTGAGGGAGAAGAACATCGGGGCAAGAATTTTGGTTCCTGAAATAAAGGGAAGCCCAAAAGCAAAAAAGAGGAGGCACCACGAACTCAAGGCTGTCGACTGCGCATCAAAAGCGCCTCGTTGGAAAAGAACTTGAATGATGGGCTTATTAAGCACTATGAGGCCGGCCATGGCCGGGAAAGTGACGAGGAATATTAATTTGAACGAATATTTAAGGGTCTTTTTCATACCCTCGATGTCTTTTCTGGCAGCCAGATCGGAGAGTGTCGGAAACAGGGCGATAGACAGAGCGATCGCAAAAAGGCCGAGGGTCAATTCTTCAATTCGTGAGGCATAGTAGAGAGAAGACACACTTCCCTCTTCCAGTGAAGTGGCAATCATGCGGCTTATAAGCATGTTGATCTGGTATATTCCGGCTCCAAAAATCCCGGGGATCATCAACCTGGCCACTTTTTTTACGGCAGGATGCGTAAAGCTGATTCCGAACTTAAAGGTCATGCCCTGCCGACGGAGAAAGGGAATCTGAATGCCCAGCTGAAGCAGGCCACCCAAAATAACACCAACGGCAAAGACATAAGCCGGCTCCCTGGCATTTTCAGCAAAAAATACGGCCGCCATTATGATGGCCAGGTTAAAGAGCACTGGTGTAAAAGCAGGGACAAAGAACTTTCGAAAAGAATTCAGAATGGCCATCGCCAGCGCTGCCAGGCTGATCAGGAATATGTAGGGGAACATGATTTTTGTCAAAATGATTGTCAGTTCCCACTTTCCTTGAACTCTTCCATATCCAAAGGCAAAAACCTTTACCAGTATGGGAGCAAAAACAATCCCCAGAACGGTCAATACGGTCAGAATCAATGTTAAATCGAAAAAAAATGCATTGGCAAATGTCCACAGCTCATCCCGTGATTTATCCTTCTTTTCCTGTGCGAAGACCGGAATAAACGCCGCGGTCATAGCCCCTTCGGCCGTCAAGCGGCGCAGTAAATTAGGAATGAGGGAGGCAATGATATAGGCGTCCATCCCTTTACCCGTTCCTAGAAATTTGGCCTGGAACATGTCGCGGAAATAACCCAGTATCCGGCTCAAAACAGTGGGGAGGGTCATGGATAGGGTTGAACGGACCAGCCTGCGATTCTGTGCCTCCTGGTGAGCAGGAAGAGGATCTACCTGAGGATTCTTTAGTTCTTTTTTCATGTTGTGCCTATTCCCTCTAACCCTATTAGAAGGTTGACTTTAGGCCTGATATGACTTATCATACCATTTCTTTGCAGGAGAAAAAAATGGCTACGATTAAATCAGCAATCAAACAGTGGCGGCAGAACCTCAAAAAAAACGCTATCAACACAAGAAATAAGTCCCTGCTGCGCACCAAAATTAAGGCACTGCGAATGGCCATTCAAAACAATGAAAAAGAAGAAGCTCAAAAACTTCTGCCAAAAACATTTTCAACCATAGACAAATCAATAAAAAAAGGGACTATCCACGAAAACCAGGGCAACAGGTACAAATCCCGTTTAAGCCGTCAGATCGAATCACTTAACGCCTCCCCCCCCAAATAACTCGGCCTTCTCCAAGAAAGCGACAATATTCAAAGAGAAATCCTTCCAGGAGTGTTTGAAGAGAAAGGGAGGATGTCTTTATCTGTAAATCTATTTCCTCCAGTTTGGCCAGAAAGCGATTGAGATCTGTCATAGACAGGCCGTCAACCAGAGAAAAAAATTCATTGAATTTTCTCTTATAAAAGTCTCCGAATTTCTCCAGGATCTGAGGCTTCAATTCTTTGAAAATCGATTTTCGCTCTTTGTTTTTTTCAGACAGGAGAAGTTTGGCTAAAAGAAGGTTAGAAAAGAACCGGGAAAATGAACCCAGGATGTATTCTGACTTGATTCCTTCTTTGTTAAGTAATTTATCAAGAACGATGAGACTTTGTTCATAATCTCCCTTCTCCAGATTTTCTGCAATCTCCCACTCAAGAAAAGATTTAACCCGGCCGGATATTTGATTGATATCATCCAATTCGATTTGTTTTTTTTCCCCGACATAGATCACTATTTTTTCAATCTCGTTATGGATCTGACTGAGATTATTTCCAGCAACCTCTGCTAAACGTTTTGTTGCGTCAAACGTCAGTGACTTATCG
>JAZFSR010000219.1:0-2723 GCA_036446295.1 Candidatus Aminicenantaceae bacterium | reverse complement strand
AGCGTTTTATCATTGCCGGAGATTATTATCGTCTTTCAGAGGAAACGTTCGACAAAGCCGTAGAGGCCTATGAGCAGCTGCTGGAGATGTATCCTGACGATTCGACCGGTCTTACGAATTTGGGACTGGTGTACTATGAGATTGAGGATTTTGATAGAGCGGAGGAGCTCTTCCAACAGAGTATCCAAAGCAACCGTGAGGGCTGGATTGCAAAGTGGAATATTGCTGAAACGTATATGGGACAAGGATATTATGATAAGGCCGGTTTGATCATTGAAGAGACGGGGCGTCTTTATCCGGAGCAGTCCCGGTTTCCCGCTCAGATGGCTCTGATTCTAGTCTGTGAGGGAAAATATGACCAGGCTTTGGGCCAGCTGGAGAGAGCACTGACCATGGATTCCGGGCAGCGGGTGGGAGTGACTATGATGCGAGGGCATATCTATCTCCTCAAGGGTGATTTTGATAGAGCGGAAAAAGAATACAAAACTTTTGGAGAATCTATAAGCTCAAGAAGAATAGGATTGTCAACTGTCTATGTGGCTCAAGGAAAATATAGAGAGGCCTTAAATCAACTTGAGTCCAAGCCTGTGTTTTCTGAAGCTGTGGCTTATGTGAATATGATCATCGGGAATTACACAGAGGCGATGAGTGGATTTAGTGAGATCCTCAAAAAATCAATAAAAGATCGGAGATATGGTAATCAGATAGCTATCAGACATCTTATCGGTCTGACGCATGTTCTTATGAAAGACATGGATGCAGCCCAGCAGAGTGCTGAAGATCTCAGAGAATTCATTGAGAGTGGGTTGAGACAAAAAGCCAAAAGATTTTATTATCATCTGATGGGGAAAATTGAGATGGAAAAAGGGGACTTCTCTAAGGCCATCGATTTTTTCATTCAAGCGGTTAATCTCACTCCTTCTCCTATTGAGCCGAGAATGTATTTTCATCCCATGTTCCTCAGCTCTCTCGGCCAAGCCTATTTCCAAAATGGTGATTTAAATAGAGCGCAGGAAGAGTATGAGAAGATCCAATCGCTGACACTCCACAAGCTGCAGACCGGGGATTATTATGCAAAAAGCTATTACTGGCTGGGAAAGATTTTCCAGAAAAAAGGAGAGAGAAGCAGAGCTGTGGAGGACTACGAGACATTCCTTGACCTTTGGAAAGACGCCGATTCGGGTATCTTCGAACTGGAAGATGCCCGATCTCAACTGGCTTCTCTCGATTCGTACTAAACTCACTATTTAGCTATGTGAATAAATGAATATGGAGAAAGAACAATGAAGAAATATTTTGCGGTCAGTGCACTCGGCCTTATTCTTTTCAGTCTTGTCAGTGCCCCAGGAATCAGCCAGGATGCCAAGAAACTTTTAGACAAGGTGATCAATGCCTCGGGTGGAAGAAAGGTGATGGAGGCCATCAAAGACACAACCTTCTCAGGAACAATGGATTTAGTACAGATGGGAATTAACGGCACATTCACGTTCTACCAAAAAGAGCCAAACTTGCTGCGCCAGGAGCTGGAATTTATGGGAATGACCATCACATCGGCCTTTGATGGGGAAACGGGATGGTCGGTCAATCCTGAAACAGGTGCCACAGAAGACCTGCCCAAGCAGGCGCAGGAAGATTTAAAAAATGAGGCACTGGGATTCGGTAACAGCTCGATGTTGTTCCCCGAGAAATTAGGAATCACTTTTGCCGATAAGGGAAAAGAGAAGGTCAAGGGGAAAGAATATCTCCTGCTCGAAATGACTTTTGAAAGCGGTGACATATCTCTTATTTATATCGATCCGGGAACTTACCTGCCGTATATGATGAAATCCATGATCATTGGCCAAATGGGGATTGATGTCGAACAGGAATCCATAATGGGAAATTATAAAAAAATAGATGGGCTCAATTTTGCCCATTCGGTCATCATCTACCAGGATGGAGAGCTATTCGGTTCTATAGTTGTGGATGATGTTAAGTTTAACACCGGCCTGGAAGACTCTTTCTTTAAAAAAAAATAAATTGATGTCAGGCATTGATAACATGAATTATTATTTCAAGAATCGTAGATTCACAGCCATAATTCTTGTGATGCTTCTTCTTGGAGGGAGTCAGCTCAATTCCTCATGCCAAAAAGAAACCGCAAAAAAAGATGATGTTGTCTCTCAAATTTCTCAGAAGCAAATTGACCGGTATTTTCAAGAAATCATTCGCCTTTCCCCGAGACCGCCTGAATCTGAGATATTCCGGAAATTCCGTACTTATTTAGCCAACACCTTAAAATCTTTTTCATTAAAAGTCTGGGAGGAGCCCTTCACGGCCAGCACTCCAAAAGGTGCCATTTCAATGGCCAATGTTGTCGCAGAAAAAAAAGGACAAACGGACCGCATCCTCTATCTGGCGTCTCATATTGACACAAAAATTATCGATGGTATTGAAATCCAGGGCGCCAATGATTCAGGCTCCAGCACTGCGGCTCTGCTTGAACTGGCAAGAGTTATTTCCAAACAGGATACAAAATTTACATACCGTTTTGTCTTCTTTGACGGGGAGGAATCTATCGAGGAGAACATGACTGGGAGGGATGGTCTCTATGGAAGCAGGGAGCATGTCCGCAGGCTTAAGAGTGACAACCTGATTCCAAACGTTCATGCTATGATTCTCCTGGATATGATTGGAGATAAGGACCGCCGTATTTGCCGCCATTTATGAACGCAACTGTCTGG
>JAZFSR010000218.1:0-2907 GCA_036446295.1 Candidatus Aminicenantaceae bacterium | reverse complement strand
CGCTGGCGGCCAAAATATCCGGCATCCGGAACGAGCCTCCGATTTCAACGAGCTGGCCTCTTGAGAGGATGACCTCTTTTCCCTTCGCTAAGGAGTTGAGGATAAGCACCGTAGCGGCGGCATTATTGTTAACAACCACGGAGGATTGTGCACCGGTCAGTTCACAAAGGAGGCCGTTGAGATGGGTATCGCGGTGGCCCCTTCGTCCTGTCTCCAGGTCAATCGCAAGAGTGCTGTATCCTTTGGAAACCTCCTGGATGTTTTTTAAAGCGGTCTCGGGTAAAACGGCCCTTCCAAGACCGGTGTGGAGGAGTACACCTGCTGCATTTACGGCTTCTTTGAGCGATAGAGAAAATTTATTCTCCAATAAATTCTTCATTCTTTCGAAAACAAGTTCTAAAGATATATCGATATCCGTGATTGGTTCTTCCTGTCTGTTGAGGATTTCGGTACGAAGATCCTTTAAAACGATTCGTGCCGCATTGACGACCTGTTTGCGGTTGTATTTTTCGATGAGATCTTTGGCCTCTTCGGATAGAATCAATCTGTCGACGGAAGGAAGCTGGCGGAGGAGTTTATTGGTCATGATATTATCCTCTTAGATTGAAAATAAATGCAATTTTCCACATGGGAGGTATTTTAGTACATTACTTTTCTCGAAATCAATTCTTGTTTTTTGAGAGAATAGAAAAAATAGGCCAGCCCTCCGTGAAAAAGGACTGACCCGTAGAAATCTGAATGGGATTAAATTCTTAGAATTTAACTGTCACCTTATATGTCGCGTCAAAATACCGGCACCAGCCTTGATCGTTGTTGCAGATCCAGGCTTGCGGAGTGGCTTCGATTATGACTCCATCCGATCCGGATTCGAGTGTAAAATCCACAACCAGGACACGGTTGTCTGCATCTTCGGCGTCTTCCCGGTCACCGGCTTTAATCAGTTCTTTATCAAGCTTGATGCCCGATATGGCATTTATAGCGATTTCAGGTACAGACGCAAGGTTATTCCATTTGTGCCCGGTTTCGTTGTCCACCTTAAGGATAAAATAGATCTTCCCTTTTTGGGGGTCATTTGGATCGTGTTCTATCCGGGTTTCCAGACTCATGGGAACCTTGTCTTCGGTGGTTTTTGTCATTTTGAGTTTTTCGAGCTGAGAGATGGCTTGAAATTGGACGGCTGGAACTTCGTCGGCTTCGGCTACGCCTTTTAGGATGGGCCCGGTGATAAGGAATTTGGCTGTTTTCTCGGTAAATTCCTGTCCTTCAGTTCCCACCTTCGCCCTGACTGAGACCGTAAATTCCATATCTTCGGCCCCTTCATTGGCCGTCCAAATCACTCCAAGGGAATGCGGGAAGGTATCCAATCCTCTCCGGGATCTTCCGGAGATGAGTTGGTCCTTACCAAAGGAAATACCCTTTGGATCGGAGAGCTGGATGTTGATGGGCGCTTTATCGTTGTCGAAGATGATGTTTTTGTCTTCGTCGGGGCGGATAGTGAGATAGAGCCGGCTTTTTCCCTCTGCAGTCACTCCGGTAGGAAGTGCTCCCGCTTCGATGCTGAAGGGAAGAGAGTCGTTTCCATTGAGGTTTTTGACCTTGAGTGTTGTCATAGCCAAACGGGGGACATCCATTTGGGGGACTTCATCGTTATTCCCCGCCATCGCCCTTCCTCTCTGACCGAGTTCTTCCCACTTTTCGTCGGAAATGTCGGAGGGTCCGAAACGGTCTTCGAGAAAGGCCTTTACTTTGTTGGGATCCGCCCATTCATTGGACATGAGAAGAGTCCCATCGGAATCGATAATGAAGTCGGCATTCGGCATTCCTCCATAGGTATCCTGTAAAGAGTTGTCCATGTTGTCGATGATCCATGGAATCTCTGACTGCAGCTCTGCGCGGGCGAAACCAGTGTATTCCTGACGCATTTCAAGGCTGTCCGGTTGGACAAAGCCGTAGTAACCGGGATGGGGTTCACGGCTTAAGACATAGTAAAAAGACACGCCTTTGGTACTGTATGCTTTGTGTAGAGCCTCCACACGGGAGATCTTACTGCGCCAAGGCGGTCACGTACAGCCTCCCCATTGGACGATCAGCAGAGTGTCTTTGTAGAGATTGGAAAATGGAATGTGGTTGAGTCTCTCGTCATAAATCTTGAGATCGGGGACGGTTTCTTTCACTTTAGGAGACCTGTCTTCCCAGGAGGGTCGCTGCCTGCGCTGAGTAGCCGTACACAGGACACTGGCCACGAGCACAAAGACTACAACCCAGAGAAAGATGGGAGTTTTTAGTTTTCGCATAAGCACCTCCTTGATAGGATTCCTTCAAAAAAGTGTAACATTTTAAAGATGAAGAAAGTATAAAAAAATAAATTGAGATATGCAACTTAAAATTCATTAAATTTTATCTGTTTCTATAGAATTTAATTTCCACTTGTCTTGGGAATATTCAATATTATCTATATTGTAGTCAATTTTTTTCCCATCGGTCTCTATGGTCAGATCGGCGAATTTTAAGACGCAATCGGCGGATTTTTTGATTTTTTTTTGGGGATTGATCAACATCAAAAAAGCTCCAGGTTTAACCGCCAGCCGTAATCGATTGGATTCGGCAACGATAACGGATTCCGAAGGAATAATGTCTAAAAGAGCTCGAGCTCCTTCATAAAGGCTATCTTCCTGTACAATGAGCCAGAACACTTTTTTGGCCCCAGCCTTAAGAAGCAGACTAGTGTCTTTTTCAAGACTCCCGTCTTTTTCTTCGCGGATAAGGTAGCTGCTTTCGATCTCTGAATATACAGGGCAGTCTTCTTTGCCGTGAGGGAAGGTTTTGGCCTTTTCTTCGAGGATTGTGATTTTCAGGCCGATGATGTCCGTAAATAAGCGGTTCTTTCTTATAATAGAAGTGGCCAGG
>JAZFSR010000217.1:0-5842 GCA_036446295.1 Candidatus Aminicenantaceae bacterium | reverse complement strand
CATTTTCTGAAATGGCTCCAAGAGTGAAGTTCTGTCCCATCCCTGAAAATTGCAGCTGGCCTTTGATCAATCTTATTCTATAGAAGGCCCCTGAGTCCGTGTTGATGTAGTACCCCACCTTATCCTTGAGTTTGTCTTCCGGGAGATTAATTGTATTCAAACCTTCTGATTCAGCCCCGGGTTGTTCTTCTTTATAAAAATCTCCAAGATAGATGTCTGCAACTCTATAGGCTAAACTCGAGGGATTGACCGAGCTGAGGTTGGAAAGAATAACAATAGAAAAATTGTGTTCGGGAAAACGTGTCAGCGCAGACTTGTATCCTCCAAGGGCCCCACCGTGTTCTTCGGTTTTTAGTCCTTTGTAGTTTCCGAGATCAATGGCAAACGCATAATCGAGTTCGGCCCCACTGTTGAGTTTCCCCTTTGTATGCATCAGGTCATAAAGTTCCTTCCCTCCGACTTCACGAGTATAAAAATTTTGATCCCAGAGGAGGAGATCTTCCACAGATGTGAACAATCCTCCTGATCCCACATTGTCGAATGTTGAGATAAAATTTCTATATTGTCCCTTCCCGGCCGGATAATATCCTGCTGCACGGTTTTTTATCAGCTGCATGTAATCATCGTGGAAATGGGAATTTTTCATGCCTAAAGGCTTAAAAATAAACTCGCCGGCGAAATCGCGCAGGGTCTTTTTGCTGGCCCTATTAACGATAACGGACAGTAGGAAATACCCCGAGTTGCTGTAGAGGTGCTCCTCACCGGGTTTGAAGTTGAGCTCTTTTTGGCGTGCAATAAGATCGAGTACGTCCTGTTCATGGTAGGTGCCGAAGTCGACACCTGCAATTCCGATCAGAGTGAGATAGTCCCGCACTCCGGATGTGTGGTGGATGAGATGCCTCACCGTGATGGGTGTTTCATATTCACGGATTTCCGGGATGTATTTACGGATATTGTCATCGAGGTTTAGTTTGCCTTGGATGGCCAGCAGTCCAATGCAGGCCGACACAAACTGTTTGGACACGGATCCGATATAGAATACCGATTGAGGGCTGATGGGGACATCTAATTCAAGGTTGGCCATGCCGTAACCACGTTTATAGATGATCTTTCCGTTTTGGATGATAGCGAGAGCGCATCCTGGAGAATCCGATTTATCCCACAGGGCAAAGAGGGCATCGACCTGATCAGTTTTATCGTCAGAAAAACCGGTTGAAAGGCTAGTCATCAAGAAAAGAAAAATCACCAGAAAGGCACACGGTTTCAAAATGTTTTTCAAACTCATTTATTCATTCCCCACATTCTCCTGAATTTTTCCAGCAGGGCGAATCCCTTTTCCGACTTTTTCCCCGTCTCCCAGGTCCTCCCGGACTCTCTCTCCAAAAGCCTGGAGTTTCTTGACGATTTCAGGATATATATCCACTACATTATTTTTTTCACCGATATCTTCTTCAAGATCATACAACTCTAACCCAGTTTCTCCTCTAGCATAGGGACCGTTTAAGCCGTCCATTCCTGGCTCGACTCCTTCGTAGGAGCGGTAATTATGAGGAAAATGCAGTTTCCATCTGTCTATCCGTACAGCCTGGAGCTGTTTGCCGTAGTAGTAGATCATATGTTCCCGTGGATTGGCATTGCTTTCACCTTTTAGCAGAGGAAGGATGTTGACACCGTCAATTCGTTTGGCCGGAAGCGGAGCTCCAGCGATAGAAGCGAGAGTGGGCAGCACGTCCATTGTAGCCGCTATCTTGTCACATTCCGTGCCAGGAGCAATAACACCCGGCCATTTTATAATACAGGGAACTCTGACACCCCCCTCCCATGATGTTCCCTTTCCTTCCCTGAGCGGCCCGACAGAACCCGCATGATTGCCGAAGTTTAACCATGGACCATTATCGCTTGTGTACATGACAAAAGTGTTTTCTTCAAGGCCGTGTTGCTGAAGCGTCTTTGTGATCTCACCTACGGACCAATCAATCTCCATCATCACATCTCCATATAGACCTTGTTCGCTCTTTCCCCTGAAGCGGTCTGATACCCCAAGAGGGACATGAACCATAGAGTGGGGCACATAGAGAAAAAATGGATTGTCTTTATTTTTTTTAATGAACTGCACGGCTCTCTGTGTGTACTGTGTGGTCAGGTTATCTTGATCGTCCATGGACTCGACTCGGGAAACAGTTTCATTTCCGTCGATCAGCGGAGGCCATGGATGTCTGGCCTTATTGCTCCCTTCAGGTGCCATTTCACCATTATAATTCATAGGCCACATATCATTGGAGTACGGAAGTCCAAAGTATTCGTCAAATCCATGTTGAAGGGGGAGAAAAGGTTTACGGTGGCCGAGATGCCATTTCCCGAACACGCCACATGTATAACCCTTTTTTTTCAAGACTTCAGCGATGGTCTCCTCCTCGGAGTTCAACCCGTGTTTAGCCTGGGGCCCGAGGGCTCCGAGGATGCTGACACGGTTGGGATAGCAGCCGGTTAAAAGGGCTGCACGGGAGGCACTGCAGACCGCCTGGGCCACATAAAAACTTGTAAAACGCATCCCTTGAGAAGCCAAGCGGTCGATATTTGGGGTGGAAAACCCCTGGGCTCCGTAACACCCAAGATCCGCATATCCTTGGTCATCAACGAAGATAACCACAAAATTCGTGGGTCGTTTTTTCGATCCGGAACAAAGTCCTAGAGAGAGGGCCGTAGCTCCCAACCCTAGAGTTTTCAAAAAATCCCTTCTTTTTAATCCATCTTCCATAAGTCTCTCCTTTAAAGCCTGACCCCGAAAAGAATAAGCAGGAAGCCGATAAGGGCTGCGGCTATAAGATAATAGGTCATAGGAATGAGAGTTTTGCGGATAATCGAACCTTCCTTTCCAGTAAGCCCGACAACAGCCGAGGCGGCCACTACATTGTGGACACAGATCATGTTTCCGGCCGCTCCTCCTACGGCCTGCAGTGCGACGATAATTGCGGGAAGAAGTCCGATCTTTAAAGCCGTTGTGAATTGGAAGAGAGAAAACATCATATTGCTGAAAGTGTTGCTTCCTGCGATAAATGCTCCCATGGCACCGATAACGGCGGCGAACGCGGTCCAACCTTGTCCGAGAAGTGCAGCCGCACCGGAGGCCAGAATGACCGGCATTTTGTCCAATCCTCCGGGCACTCCGCTGTTGATGAACACTTTTACCATAGGAACCGCAAACCCAAGAGCGATCGCCGGACCAAAAAGAACTTTAAACGACTGTTTGGCGGCATTCTTAAGTCTAGCTTTAGGAATTTTGTGGAATAGAACAGTCAAAATTCCGACGATGATAAATAGAAATCCGGGGAGATAAAAGGGCTGAAAACTTGTTCCGATTGAGGTCCGAAAGATATGGGTCCATTTCAGAGTAACAGAGGATAAAATCTTGGTGAGCGGGCTCCACAGACGGCTGATAAGGAGAAATACGGCGATAAGAACATAGGGCAGCCAGGCCCGAGTTATGCTCATTTTTGGATTGACTCCCGTGTCTATCTCAACATCATGTCCATTCCATTCTTCGGGCCAGGTTGTTTTTGGGGCAAAATCCCATGTGTCTTTTGGAATTAAAAAGCCCATTTTGGCTAGAGGGATCACGATGGTAAGCCCGACAAGTGAACCGATCAAAGAGGGGAATTCCGGTCCCAAAAATATCCCTGTAAGAGTGTAGGGGACGGTAAAACAGAGGCCGGAAAAAAGAGCAAACGGCAGAATGGAAAGTCCCTCTTTCCAGCTTTTTTTTTGACCAAAAAATCGGGTCATCATCATAACAAGGACAAGGGGAATCAAAGTCCCTACAATTCCATGAATGAGGGCCACATATCCGCCGATATCTTTCAAGAACGTTAAAAAAGTGAGATTTTGGGTTTGAAGGTAATTCAAAACTTCCGGCTGTCCGCTCAATCCGGTACTGACGCCTATAAGGATGGGCGTGCCGACGGCGCCAAATGAGACAGGTGTGCTCTGAATGATAAGTGTCACCATCACGGCCCCCATCGCGGGAAATCCAATCGCTACGAGAAGGGGAGCGGCCACCGCAGCCGGCGTTCCAAATCCCGCAGAACCTTCAATAAATGATCCGAAAAGAAAGGCGATGATAATAGCCTGAACACGGCGGTCGGGAGAGATGAGATACATGCTGCGCCGTATGGTTGATATGGCTCCACTCTCCTGCAGCAGCTTCAATAGAAAAATAGCCCCTATGATAATATACAAAATCGATGAGGCTGTGATCAATCCGTCCACAGAGGCGGCAGAAATCTGGGCCAGCGGAACTTTCCATACAAAAAAAGCCAGGACACATGTGACAAGATAGGCCAGCGGCATAGCTTTGGTTGCCGGCCTGCGGAACAGCACAATAAGAATAAATACAACTAATATGGGAAAAAGTGCAAGAAAAGACAAAAGAGCTAAACTCATGCGGTTATCCTTTAGTTGTCCAGATTCCCGAATCTTATAAATTCTCACCTTGGGATGTCAAATTCGAAGAATTGGGGTCAGGCCTGCAAAACATTAATTAAATTAAAATAATTCATGTTTTGCAGGCCTGACCCCGAATTTTGACTTAAGGGAGGCCCTATGTTATTAACAACCTAAATATTTTTAATCGATTTGGAAATGAATATTTGGCCTCTTGTCTATCAATTTGTCATCGGCGGCGTGATCTTTTTTTTCGGATTTGTCCTTTCCTGGAAGTCCGGAGATTATTCAATAAAAAGAAAAAATGACCGCCTTGTCTCTCTATATATGATTCTCGGTTTTTTCATGTACTTTAGTTTTCAGCTCATATGGCACATCCTTGCGAGCACAAAATAATTCATATGAACACGACAACGATAGTGGGAACTCAGCTGGATTTTATGGTCATCATTGGTTACTTTGTCCTCATTTTCAGCTTTGGGTTCTTTTTTGCCAAGTTTACACGTACGACAAAAGATTTCTTTTTTGGCGGGCAGCGTTTTTCCTGGTGGATCATCACTTTCAGCTGTGTGGCGACTGTGGTAGGGTCCTACAGCTTTATCAAATATTCAGCGGCCGGTTTCAGGTTCGGGATGTCGTCCTCGATGTCCTATCTCAATGACTGGATTGTGATGAGTTTTCTCCTCCTGGGATGGCTTCCTATTCTCTATTTTGGCCGTATAGGGTCTGTTCCTGATTACTTTAAAAAGAGGTTCGATAAACGGACATCTACTGTAGCGACGGTTCTGGTTTTAATCTACATGGTCGGGTATATAGGCATTAATCTCTATACTATGGGCGTCGCACTCAATGCCATGTTGGGCATCGATGTCTTTGTGTCCGCAGTCATTGTGGCTGTAGTCTGTGCCGTCTATGTCACGATTGGAGGGCAAACCTCAGTGATTATGACCGATCTGGTCCAAGGAGTTATCCTCCTGATTGCCGGTTTTGTGCTGTTTTTTTTAGGAATGAATGTACTCGGAGGATGGGATAATTTCTGGCAGGGCCTTCCTTTTCTACACCGGCTCCCTTTTGCACAATTCAATAAACCACATGAATTTCATTTTGTCGGAGTCTTCTGGCAGGACGGCATCTCCAACACTTTTGCTCTTTATATGATGAATCAGGGTTTTATTCTCCGGTTTCTCTCCCTTAAAAGCGTGAAAGAGATAAAAAAAACATTTCTTTCTCTGGTCCTGGTGCTCATGCCTCTTGCGGCTTTTGCCGTATCCAATGCAGGCTGGCTTGGACGATCCATGGTCACAGCCGGGCTGCTTCCCTCCAACGTGGATCCAAATCAGATTTTTGTCCAGGTTGCCGGTAAGGTCTGCCAACCGGGAGTTTTTGGTTTTATTATGGCTGC
>JAZFSR010000216.1:0-2604 GCA_036446295.1 Candidatus Aminicenantaceae bacterium | reverse complement strand
TCCAGGTCTACGGCGCGCATGCCCGGGGGTTTTTCTGCACGGCATATCCGTCAGATGAAATACACGTTTCACGGGAAATCTTCCCACGCTCAGAGCCCCTGGCAGGGAAGGAGCGCTTTAGATGCGGTGCTTCTTCTCTTTCATTCCATGGACATGATGAGAGAGCATTCCGAGCCGCAGTTTCGCTTTCATGGGATTGTTAGTGACGGGGGGGCAGCGCCGAATATAGTCCCTGCGTTGGCTTCGGCGACAATTTGGATCAGACACCTCATAGATGAAACGCCTCTTGGATCCATGAGCCCAAAGAGAGCCGAACAAAAAATTGTGGCTAAAGTGACGGAACTGGACAATATGGCTAAGGCTGCGGCCCTTGCAACAGGAACCACAGTAGATATCGATCACTATGGAGAATATAATCCTGGTATTGCTGTCGGCGTTCTCAATGACATTGTTTTTCAGTACGGAGTCGAATACAGCGGTGTCAACATCACGGAAAGGAAAGTTCCGACCCATTGGGAGGAGACAGGATTTGCCACTCTTCTAGTGCCTGGAGCCTGGATTGGTGTTGGAACGGAAGGATTGCCTCGAGCGGCCGGACACTCTCAAGAAAATGCCGATATCACGATCACGCAAGCCGGGCATGACTCACTTATTCTGACAGCCCGGGTTATGGCCGCTTCCGGCCTGCGACTTATTTTAAGTCCGGAACTTCGCCAAAAGGCCAAAGAAGAGCATGCCAAATGGTTGGACCTCTATAATAAATAGGGGCTTGACAAGAGTTCTGCTTAGGTGATTTAATCAGCACAAATCCAAAAAGCCCTGATGATTGGGGCAAGAGGAGGAAAAAATGATCGAGACAATTCCTCAGGTTTTCATCAACACGGTCAAATCTTTTCAAAAAGACAATTTGCTGCTCTACAAGTCAGGTGGGAAGTACGTTCCTGTATCCACTTCTGAATTTGAGGAGAAGGTAAAGGGTTTTACTCTTGGTCTAAAAGATTTGGGCCTCAACCCAGGAGAAAAACTCATCATTCTTTCTGAAAATAGGCCGGAATGGGTCATGGCGAACTTTGCCAATCTGTGCTTGGGAGCGACAACCGTCCCCATTTACACAACTCTTACTCCGGAACAAATCCGGTACATTATTGATGATTCAAATGCAAAAATTGTCGTCTGTTCCAACTTGGATATGTGGAAGAAGTTGGATGCCATAAAGGACGAGCTGGACAAGGTGACTCACTTTATCATTTTTGAGTCTGAGGCCCCGGAAGGTGTCTTGTCTTTTAAGAAAGTGGTCGCATCAGGGAATAAACTGGCTTCAGATGAACCCAATCTTTTTGAGAAAACAGCCCTCCGAGTCCAGCCGGAAGATGTGGCCTCCATCATCTATACATCCGGAACAACGGGCGTTCCAAAAGGTGTGATGCTGACTCATCATAACTTGATAAGCAATATGATGGCTGTATGTCAGGTTATTGAATTCACTGTTGACGACATCGCCCTTTCCTGGCTGCCATTGTCTCACAGCTTTGAACACCTGGTGACAGTGGCCTATATCTACAAAGGTGTTTCTATCGGATATGCAGAAAGTGTCGAAACGGTTGGAGAAAATATGCAGGAATTGCGGCCTCACCTGTTGACGAGTGTTCCCCGGCTCTATGAGAAAATCTATTCCGCCATCATGGAGAGTGTTCAATCGGGCTCTTCCCTAAAGAGGAAAATATTTTTCTGGGCTCTTAAAACGGGAAAAAAAGCCGGACAAAAAAAATTAACCGGCCAAAAGGTTTCGCCTATGCTTGAAATGAAAAGAAAAATTGCCCATAAGCTTGTTTTTTCTAAAATTATCGCAAAAACCGGGGGAAGGGTGAGAATTTTTATTTCAGGGGCTGCCCCATTGTCCAAAGACATTGCTGAGTTTTTCCATGCGCTTGGAATTGTAATCCTCGAAGGATATGGTTTGACCGAGACGGCTCCTTGCATAACTTTGAATACTTTTCAACATCTAAGATTTGGGACGGTTGGCCGGCCTGTTTCGGGTGTCGAAGTCAAAATTGCCGAGGATGGGGAGATTTTGGCCAAGGGTCCTAATATCATGAAGGGGTATTATAATAAACCTGCTGAAACGGCTGAGGTCTTTGATGGGGAATGGTTTAAAACCGGTGATGTCGGGTTGATTGACGCGGATGGATTCATCACCATTACGGACAGAAAGAAAGACATTATAGTCACAGCTGGAGGGAAAAATGTGGCCCCGCAGCAGATAGAAAATCTTCTCAGAACAAGTCCATTCATCACCAATGTCCTGGCCATCGGGGACCGCAGGAAATTTATCTCGGCTCTCATAGTCCCGGAGTTTGACAAATTGGAATCTTACGCTAAGGCGAACAACATTTCCTTCAGCAGCAGGGAAGAACTCTTGAACAATGAAAAGATCCTGAACAAAATTGAGGAGGAAATGGCTAAGTTGACGGAAAATCTTGCCCGATATGAGAAAATCAAGAAGTTTGCTCTTTTAAAAAGAGATTTCGAGATAGAAAAGGGAGAGCTGACCCCCACGTTAAAGGTGAAAAGGAATATTGTCGAGGACAAGTATAAAACTCTCAT
>JAZFSR010000215.1:0-12490 GCA_036446295.1 Candidatus Aminicenantaceae bacterium | reverse complement strand
GCGATATGAAAGGCAGAAAATCCGTGTAGAAATCCCAACTGGGAATTGTACATGACGGTAACCAGACCCAGCTCAGTCCCTGTTAGGGAGGCAATGGCAATAAACAGCCTCAATGACCGTCCGGCCACGATGAAGTCGCTCAACTGACGGATGTATTTTCTGACAATGAGGCCAATGACGACGGGAATACAGATATAGACCGAGACTATGATCCAATCAATCGTCGCGAAGTTTGTTGAAAAGACGTCCGTCAACTCCATTCTCCTTTTTGAAAGACTATACTTATCACATTTCCAACAAGATATTAATCTTTAATTTTGACCTTGGGATTTCAATGTGATAAATACCAGAGAGACTATTGAATCATTCTCGGGAGGAAATATGAGCCCAATTTCCCGGCGAAGATTTTTACAGACATTAGCGGCCGGTTCGGCTGCAGCCGCGAGTTTCTCTTGTTCGGGAAGAGACAAGAATAAGCGCCCTTTGAACCTCCTTTTTATTATGACCGACCAACAACCGGTTTCCACTCTGGGCTGCTATGGAAATCCTCTTAATCCCACACCTCATCTCGACCGTCTTGCCGAGACGGGGACACGATTTACGGATTTTTATATCGGAGCCTTTCCCTGCAGTCCATCCAGAGCCAGCATATTGACAGGATGCTATCCACAGAGACATGGGGTGACGACCAACAATGTGATCTTATCTGATGAGGTTCCTTCTCTGGGGTTTCTTTTACGCAGCGCAGGCCGCTCGACAGCCTATTTTGGCAAAAGTCATCTCAGCGGTTCTATGTACAGGGATTTCCCTGAACTGAAACCTTTTGAGGGCCGGTGGTTTAACCGCCGAGTCCCAAATGAAACCGGATTTGTCTATGCAAAGGTCGAGGGGGGAGTGGGTGAGGACCAACCCCAGCTCGGTTTTGACATATGGGCGGGAGGTTGGAAACAGTATCACGAATATCTTGTGAAAATGGGCTTGGGTGAACTTCTTAATCGCAGGCCTAGACCAGGAAATCACAATGACCTTCCCAGTGGGCCGAACACAGAACACCGTTATTCGCTTTTGCCTGCTGAACATCATATGGCCTCCTTTTTCACACAAGAAGCCGAGGAGTTTATCCGCAGCCGTCGTGGAAGCATACAGCCCTTCTCTCTCCTTCTTTCCTACTACGGGCCCCACCTGCCTGTAGCTCCTCCGAAACCATGGGATACAAAATATTCACTCGAGCAGTGCCCGCTTCCATCCAATTTTTTTGATCGACTTGAAGGCAAGCCCGAACACCAAAAGATAAATAGTGTTTGCTACAAACTTCCAAATTGGGCAGAGGGACAGTTTCAGGACTATATCCGCCGCTATTATGGGTATTGTGCCTACCTCGATGCACAAATCGGACGAGTCCTCAATGCTCTATCTGAGACGGGTTTAGATCAAAATACTATTGTGATTTTCACATCTGACCATGGCGATATGCTTACGGCTCACGGAATGGTTTATAAAATGAACAGAAGCGGTTATCAGGAACTGGCCCAGGTCCCCTTTATTATCCGAGTTCCCGGAGTGACGACGCCTGGCTCGGTTGTCCGGAGTTTATCCAGCAGTGTCGATATTTTTCCGACATTGATCGAGATGTTTGGACTTTTGCCACCCGCAGGGATACAGGGGAAATCGATGTCCAGAGTATTGAAATGGCCTGAGGCATCTTTCCGTGATCGTATTTTTATCCATTGGGCGAATGACTCATTCGTGACTTTCGATGGACGGTGGAAGTATGCCCTCCACTGGAATGATGATGTGGATGAGTTCTATGACCTGGAAAGTGATCCGGGTGAGCTTCAAAACCTGTGGGCAAATCCTCGTTACAGAGAAAATGCAGGGCAAAACAGACAGGCCATTATTGACTGGCTGTATGAGACGGATCATCCCTATGCTGCCCTCATTGAAAAAGACAAAGGAGAATAGAGACTAGAAACTAGAAAAGAGAATGAAAACAGACCGGTTGGCTTCTTTGGATGTTTTTAGGGGGATAACCATTGCCGGAATGATCCTTGTGAACAATCCAGGGAGCTGGAGTTTTATCTATGCCCCATTGAGGCATGCAAAATGGCATGGATGGACACCGACAGATCTCATCTTTCCGTTTTTCCTATTTATTGTGGGGGTGTCGATCACGTTGTCTTTCTCAAAAAGAATAAGCGAAGATGCTGTGTCTTCTACGATCACTATCAAAATCCTGAAACGGACAGTTTTGCTGTTTGCAGTAGGTTATTTCCTCAGAGTCTTTCCTTCATTCAATTTTGAATCAATGAGAATTCCAGGGGTCCTCCAGCGCATTGCTCTCTGTTATTTATTGGCTTCCCTGATCTTTCTCAAAGCCAGGCCAAAGGGGCGAATGGCCATCATTTTATTTCTTCTTGCCGGGTACTGGGCTGTCTTGAAACTTGTTCCTGTGCCTGGGTATGGGGCGGGGATTTTAGAGTTTGAAGGAAATTTATGCGGTTTTATCGATATGAAGCTTTTAGCGGGGCATCTCTATAAGGCAACCTTTGATCCTGAGGGGATCTTGAGTACATTTCCGGCTGTCGCCACGACTCTGCTAGGCACATTGACAGGAGATTGGCTGCTGTCGAAAAGAAGTCAGTTGAGCAAGATGGCCGGTCTTTTTGTGGCGGGAATAACTTTTGTGATTCTGGGTCTTCTTCTTCACCCGATTTTTCCCATCAATAAGCAGCTGTGGACGAGTACGTATGTCATTTTTTCGGCCGGGGCAGCGCTTTTACTCTTAGGACTCTGTTATGGGATTAACGATGTTTTGGGGCAAAAGAAATGGGCCTATCCATTTCTTATCTTCGGGACAAACGCGATTGCCGTGTATGCGGGTTCAACTCTGATGGTCAAGTTGATTGTATTGATTCATGTGCCGGTTCAGGGAGAGGTGATGTCATTGCAGAGTTTTATTTACAATAAATTCCTTGTTCCTTGGGCGGGGCCGCTCAACGGTTCTCTCTTGTATCCCATAATACTGCTCCTGATCTGGCTGGCCATCCTCCGTCCCCTCTACAGAAAAAAAATCTTCATTAAAATTTAATTCTTTTTTACTTCTGAAAACCTGAGAATATCTGCTAAAATAGAAAAGTAAGTGTTTTGTTTGAGCCGAACGCTATGCCGAAACCAATAAAGTGCATTAAGGTCATATGTTTTATTTGGCTTGTCTATCTATGCTTTCTCTATGCGGCCGCTCCGGTTCATGCCCAATATTTTGGTCGGAACAAAGTTCAATATGAATCCTTTGACTTTAAACTCATAAAGACGGAACATTTTGACATCTATTTTTATCCCGAACTGGCACTGACCGCACCTATTGCAGCCCGGCTGGCCGAACGCTGGTATTCCCGCCTCTCCAGAATATTTAGCTATAATCTCAGAGACCGGCAGATTTTGATTCTTTATGCAAGTTCACCACATTTTCAGCAGACATCGGCTATCTCTGGAATTCTTGGTGAAGGTACTGGTGGAGTTACAGAGATGTTCAAAAGGCGTATTGTCCTTCCCCTTGGTGCTTCTCTTGGGGAATCAGATCATGTGATCGGTCACGAGCTGGTTCATGCCTTTCAGATGGACATGACCTCAATGGGAAATCCGGGATTTTCTTCACAGCCTCCTAATGCGATGCGCCTTCCGCTGTGGATGATCGAGGGCCTTGCCGAGTATCTGTCGATTGGTTCTGTCGATCCACTGACGTCTATGTGGATGAGGGACATCACTCGTCGTGAAGAACTACCGGCCGTAAAAAAACTGATAAACTCTTACAAGTACTTCCCCTACCGGTACGGTCAGTCTTTGTGGGCCTATATCACTGGAAAGTGGGGCGATAGGAAGGTGTCCAGTCTGATGAAATCTGCGGGACGATCCGGAAACTATGAACAGGCTATCAATGGAACACTTGGCCTCTCCTTAGAAGATCTATCTAAGGAATGGCATGATGCGATGAAAAAAGCCTATAATCCTCTGATTGAACTGACTCAGATTCAGGCCCCATCGAGCCGTATATTGTTCAAAGGAACGGAACTCAACCGTCTAAATGTGTCTCCTTCATTGAGTCCGGATGGGAAACAGATTGTATTTCTCTCAACAAGAGATCGACTGTCTATTGATATGTTTTTGGCTGATGCCCGGACCGGAAAAATTAAACGCAAGCTAATCAGCACGGCTGTTGATCCTCATTTTGAGAGCATCCAGTTTATCAAGTCTTCAGGAGGATGGGATGCTGAGGGCCGACGTTTTGTCTTTGGAGCTATCAGCAAAGGGCAGCCAATATTGGCTATTGTTGATATGGAGAAGAATTCTAGAAAACGGGAGATTGAATTTCCTGATTTAGGGGAGATATTGAATCCGACGTGGTCGCCGGACGGACAATTCATCGCTTTTTCAGCTCTATCCGGAGGTGTTTCGGATCTTTTTATCTATGATCTGGAGGCCGAGGTTTTGAAGAAAATGACGGATGATCCCTATGCCGACATTCAGCCGGCTTGGTCTCCGGATGGAGAAAAGATAGCTTTTGTGACGGATCGGTTTTCTACCGATCTTTCCATTCTCAGCATGGGGAAGTATGAATTGGCTCTTCTTAATCCTGTGTCAGGACAAATCGAAAAAATTCAAGGTTTTATTCACTCCAATAATATCAATCCCCAGTGGTCTCCCGATGCGAAAAGTCTGTATTTTATTTCTGATGAGAGCGGTATTGCCAATCTTTTCAAAATTGACATAGGACAGGAAAATATTCGCCAGATAACAAATTTGTTTACGGGGATCTCCGGTATCTCTTCGCTAAGTCCTGCGCTGTCGGTGGCACAACATTCAGGCGATCTGGCTTTCAGCCTGTATGAGGAAGGTTTTTACAGCCTGTATTCTATCTCTGGATCTGAAAAAATTGACGGAACCGAGGAACTGGTGACTTTTGGAGAAATCCTGCCTGCGGTTCTTCCTCCCAGAGAAAAAGGAGGGGGAGATATTTTAGGGCTATTGAAAAATCCTCTTTATGGTCTTCCCGAAGAGACAACGTATGAAGTTGAAGATTATGTGCCAAAATTATCTCTCGATTATCTCAGTCCACCTCAACTGGCTGTGGGAGCCGACCGGTTTGGGACATATGGAGGGGGTGGAATAGCCATGTTCTTTAGCGACATTCTTGGATACCACAGTCTCTCCTCGATGGTGCAGGTGAGCAGTCGAATTGAAGATTCCTCCTTTCTTGTCGGCTTCCAGAATAGCAGATCCCGCTTTATGTGGGGCGGAGTGGCACAGAGAATTCCTTACATCTACGGTGGATACGCCATGGGAATATCTGAAATAGGCGGTGAACCCGTGTATCTCGAGCAGGAATATATCTATCGGCAGATCAATTATCAGCTGTCCGGATTTGCCTCCTATCCGTTCAGTAAAATGCTGCGTTTCGAGCTCTCCGGTGGTTATCGTTTTCTCGATTTCGACAACGATGTGTACACTAGGGCCATCTCTATGATTAACGGCATGTTAATATTTAGAGACAAAGAAAGCTTGCCGGCTCCTCCAAGCCTTCATTTTGCTTTTGGATCGGCGGCACTTGTGTATGACTCGTCGATCTATGGGGCCACTAGCCCGCTGTTGGGACAGAGCTACAGATTCGAGATGGCTCCATATGTGGGTTCCATTTCTTTCACCAATATTCTGGCTGATTATCGAAGATACATCATGCTTGTCCGTCCTTTCACCCTGGCCTTCCGGTTTCTCCATTACGGACGCTATGGAACGGGTGCAGATGACGGCCGTCTCTATCCACTATTCCTCGGTTATGAGAGTATGGTACGTGGTTATAATTATGGTTCTTTCAGCATCGAAGAAGTAGAAGGAGGGGGAGAGGATTCTTTCACTTTTGACCGCCTGTTTGGAAGTAAACTGATGGTCGCTAACATTGAATTGAGATTCCCTCTTCTTAGAGTGTTGGGAATCGGACAGGGCTATTACGGCGCACTTCCCATGGAATTTACGGCTTTTTATGATATTGGATTGGCCTGGTCGAATGAGGAAAATCCCTGGTTTAATGGAGGAACTCGGAAGCCTATCTCCAGTGCGGGAGTGGGTCTGCGCATGAATGTTTTTGGCTACATGATTCTTGGTGTCAGCTATGTCCATCCCTTTGACCGTCCCATGAAGGGCTCGTATATCCAACTTACGATCATGCCCGGATACTAACACTATAATAAAGAGGAGAAGCCATGAAAAGATTATTGGTATTGGCCGTTGTTATGTCTTTTTTGTTTTGTCCCCAATTTTCTGATGCACAGACAGATCCCGTCGTGAAAAAGATTATTGAAATCGGCAAAAAAGATAATAGAACAATGAAGCACCTTGACGTTCTCACAAATCGTTTTGGTGGACGACCAATCGGTTCTGCGGCTTATGATAATGCTGCGGAATGGGCCGGAAGGAAATTCAAGGAATGGGGGATGGACGTCGAGTATGATGAAGCCGGTACGCTGGCGGTTGGTTTCAACCGGGGTGCCTGGTTTGGAAAAATGACATCCCCAAAATTCATGCATCTCCATTTTGCCACGCCTTCTTATTCATCCGGAACCCGGGGCAGGCAGGTCGGACATGCCGTTTTGGAACCCCAAAATGACGGTCAATTCCGGAGGATGAAAAAGAAATTGAAGGGAGCATGGGTTCTCCTCGATCCTCCGGAAGTGGATGAAGAAGAATTGGAAAAGAGGAAAAAGATGACCCCGGAAGAGCGGACTAAGCAGAGGGATTTAGATAGGAAAGAAGCCAAGGCCAAACTGGATAAATTGATAGATGCAGGAATTCTGGGGGTCATCGCTTCTGCCACCGTACCCATCAATGCGACCTATAACCGGGATGTGAAAGAATGGACATCCTGGGATGATCTGCCCACAACATGTGATATCAAACTGGATGAGCATCAATTTGCGGAAATAAAACAGATGATTATTGAACGCCGGAGAGTGGAGCTGGAATTTGATATCCGCAATTATTTCAAGATGGGTCCGGTGACATATTCTAATGTCATTGGTATTATTCCCGGCACTGAATTCTCTGACGAATACGTCATAATGGGAGGACACCTGGATTCCTTTGATGTGGCCACAGGTGCTGTAGATGACGGGTCCGGGATGACACCGGCCATGGAGGCGGCACGTTTAATCATGGCGGCCGGAGGGAAACCCAAACGCACTATCCTGGTCTGTCTCTGGGCTGGGGAGGAATTTGGTATTCTTGGTGCCGGTCACTGGGTTGAAAAATTTAAAGACCGCTTGCCCAAAATATCCAATATGTTTAACCGGGATGGGGGTCCTACGGTGACAACCGGAATCTCTGTATCAGAAGCCATGTGGGATGATATGGAAAAGATATGTCAACCTTTAAACGATATCAATCCGGATTTCCCATTTGAAATAAGAAAAAGAAAACCCAGAGAAAGATCAAAACGTCCCGGAGGTACCGATTCTTCAGTCTTTTCTATGAGAGGAGTGCCTACCATGGGTTTTTCAACGGCTGATCCTAAAGGTTATGATTTTAATTACCGGGAAATCTGGCATACGGAAAATGATTATTACCAGAAAAGTATTCCTGAATACCAGGAACACACGTCCATTGTTACGGCTGTGGTTGTATACGGAGTGGCCAACCTTGATCATTTGTTGTCGAGAGAAGGGTATTATCTTCCCGACAGCAAACCGGAGCCCAAAAAGAAAAAATAACTAAATTAAAATACAATTATTTTAAATCGTGGACTTTTTTTCCCTGGGAAGTGCGGTATTTGACGATTTTTTCCTTGGTCTTGTTGATCAGTTGAGTGATTTTTATGTGCCGGGGACAGACGCGTGTGCATTGATAAAAATTCTGGCAGGGCCAGATTCCATCCGGGAAATCGAGCACAGGAACCCTTTCTTTAAAACCTTTATCCCGGCTGTCATCGATGAAACGTTCTGCTTGAACGATTGACGCCGGGCCCAGGAAGCTGGGATTGATCCCTCTTACAACCGGGCAGGCCGAATAACAGGCCGCACAGAGGATGCATTTTGTGCCGTCATCGAAGGGTTCTCTTTCCTCTTGAGATTGAATCCTTTCTTTTTCTTTTACCGGTTCATTGTTGATAAAATAAGGTTTAACATGGCGGTAATGTTCAAAAAATCGACTTTGGTCAACCATTAAATCTTTTTGGATGGGGAGGGTTTGGAGCGGTTCGATTTTTATGGGAGAGCCATCCTTGTTGATAGCGTCTTTAATGAGAGTCTTGCAGGCCAGCCGTTCGATACCGTTGACCACCATGGCGTCCGATCCGCAGACGCCATGCGCGCAGCTCTTTCGGAATCCAAGTGTTGGGTCGATGAATTGCTTGACCTTCATCAAAGCATCAAGAAGTCGATCCTCAGGATTGATTTCGACTTCGTATTTTTCAAAAAAAGGCTTCGTATCTTTTTGAGGATCATATCTTTGAATTTCGAGTGTAATTCTCATGTTAGTTCCTCTTGTCAGTATGTCCTCGGTTTGGGTTTCCACCGCGATATATCCACCGTTTTGTAGTCAATTTTGATGTTGTCTTCCTCTAGCCAGGCCAAAGTGTGCTTAAGCCATTCGTCATCGTTGCGTTTTGGATAGTCTTCTCTGGAGTGAGCTCCCCGGCTCTCCTTTCTGTTGAGTGCCGAAAACGCTGTTATATAGGCCAGGTCCAGAAGATTTCCTAATTCCAAAATATCCAGCAGATGTGTGTTAAAGGCGTTAGAGTAATGAGGTATTTTAACGTGGGAATAGTCCTGCCGCAGTTCCTTTATTCTCTCCACGGCCTCCTTCATCTCTTGTTCATTTCTGAAGATCCCGATTTTTTCCATCATGAGATTTTGGAGTTCGAGCCGTATGTCTTCCGGTTTTGGGCCTGATTGGCCATCTGTTTTCGATAATATCCGCTCTTTATAAGATTTCGTCAAATCTTGGGTTATTGAGATACTGTCTGATCCATGGACAAATTGTGCAATATTTTGACCGGCCCGCCGTCCAAAGACGATCAGATCGACAAGACTATTTGTTCCCAACCGGTTGGCACCATGAACTGAGACACAGGCGCATTCACCCGCCGCATATAAACCTTCATACAAATCCCCCTCTCCATTCTTCACCACTCTCCCGTGGATGTCGGTCGGAATGCCTCCCATGGCATAGTGGGCAGTCGGCTGAACGGGAATGGGGCTATCTGCCGGATCGATCCCTAAATATGTTCGGCAGAAATCCGCGATATCCGGAAGTTTGGCCTCAATAGTGTCTTTCCCTAGATGTGTGGCATCGAGATGGACATAGTCTTCGATTGTCCCGTCACCCTTTATTCCTCGGCCCTCTCTTATTTCTTGTACGATGGAGCGAGACACGATATCCCTTGGAGCCAGGTCGAGGAGCGTGGGTGTGTACCGCTCCATAAAACGCTCACCCTCTTTGTTTCGAAGAATTCCACCTTCTCCGCGGACGCCCTCAGTGATGAGAATCCCCATACCTCGAATGCCTGTGGGATGAAATTGATAGAATTCCATGTCTTCCAGCGGCACTCCTTTTCTCAGCAATAGGGCCGGTCCGTCTCCGGTATTGGCATAGGCATTGGATGTGATCCGGAACATCCGACCCGTGCCTCCTGTGGCAAAAAGCACGGCCTTGGAGTGGAATATATGGATTTCACCCGTTTGCAGCTCAAGGGCTGCAACTCCAAAACATCGTTGTCCTTCAAGAAGGACATCGATAATATGGAATTCATCAAAAAAAGTGACGTTGTTTTTTATGCACTGCTGGTAGAGTGTCTGAAGGATCATATGCCCTGTCCGGTCGGCGGCATAGCATGCCCGCCGTACGGCTGATTCACCAAAATTTCTTGTGTGTCCGCCAAAACGTCTCTGGTCGATACGGCCTTCCGGTGTGCGGTTGAAGGGCATGCCCCGATTTTCTAAATCATAGACAGCCTGGATTGCCTCTTCTGCGAGAATAGAAGCGGCGTCCTGGTCGGTCAGATAATCTCCTCCCTTCACCGTATCGAAGGCGTGCCATTCGGGTTTGTCCTCTTCGATGTTGCCGAGAGAAGCGCTGATTCCGCCCTGAGCGGCTCCAGTGTGAGAGCGAACCGGATAGAGCTTGGAAATGACGGCTGTTTTGGCTGTTTGGCTGGCTTCAAGGGCGGCATAGAGCCCCGCTCCGCCGGCCCCAATAATTACCGCATCGAAGGAGTGGACCAAATGATTCTCCTGAAATTTGTTTTTTATGGATATTTGCTTTACTATAAATTTCATAGATTTACAAGTCAAGGTCAGGGAGGACCGTCGGAGAGAGAAATGAATCTTGCATATAAAATACTCAAGGCTCATCTTGTGCATGGTGAATTGATTCCGGGGACGGACATCTGCATTTCCATAGATCAGACTTTGATGCAGGATGCTACAGGGACAATGGCTATGCTGGAGTTTGAGGCTTTAGGGCTGGACGAAGTTCAAACAGAGCTTTCGGTCCAGTATGTGGACCACAATCTCCTGCAGACCGATAACAAAAATGCCGATGATCACCGTTTCCTTCAGACAGCTTCAGAACGTTTTGGGATCCATTTCAGCCGGCCGGGTAACGGCGTATCACACCAAGTTCATCTGGAGCGGTTTGGGATTCCGGGAAAAACTCTTTTGGGTTCGGACAGCCACACGCCTGGAGCTGCGGGTGTGTCCATGTTGGCTATTGGTGCCGGTGGGCTGGATGTGGCCATGGCTATGGCCGGCCAACCCTACTGTTTTCCCTGTCCAAAGATACTGGGAGTAAAACTCACCGGAGAGCTTCCTCCGTGGGTGAGTGCCAAGGATGTGATTCTGGAAATGCTCCGCCGGTATGATGTCAAGGGTGGAGTAGGAAAAATAATTGAGTATTATGGGCCCGGAGTCAAAACTTTAAGGGCATCGGACCGGATGGTTATCGGCAATATGGGTGCCGAATTAGGCGCAACTACATCTGTGTTTCCCTCCGATGAGATCACAAAAAAATATCTTAAGGCTCATGGACGTGGAGATGTCTGGATTGAACTTTTTGCCGATGAGGATGCGAAGTATGATGAGAATGAGGAGATTGATCTGTCCTCCCTGGAACCTTTAATTGCCCTTCCTTCTTCACCTGGAAAAGTAGTTCCTGTAAAGGATGTCGCGGGGAAAAAAGTCGATCAGGTTATAGTTGGAAGCAGTGCCAACTCCGGATTCCGTGATTTAATGGTGGTGGCAAAAATTCTGGAGGGACGCATGGTCCATCTTGATACGGCCATGCATATCAATCCCGGCAGCCGGCATATTCTGGAGAATGTGATGAACCACGGCGGAATACTGGCACTCGTTCATGCGGGTGCAAGGATCAGTGAACCTGGCTGTCTGGGCTGCATAGGCATGGGGCAGGCACCTGGAACCGGACAGGTCAGCCTGCGGACAGTTCCCAGGAACTTTCCCGGGCGTTCCGGGACAGAGGGCGATCAGGTTTATCTGTGCTCTCCTGAGACGGCTGCCGCCGCCGCACTCAAGGGCAAAATCACAGATCCTCGTGATCTGGGTAAGGAGATGGACTATCCGATTATAGAAGAGCCAAAACACTACACCGTAGACAAGGCCTGTCTGATTGGCCCTTTGGAGAAGGATCAAAAAAAGGAGGTAAAGATCATACGAGGTCCAAACATCAAACCGTTTCCCGAACTTGATGCCTTGGAGGAGATGCTTTCCGCCCGGATTGTATTAAAGGTTGGAGATAATGTATCCACAGATACAATTATGCCTGCAGGGAATAAAATTCTTCCCCTAAGATCCAATATCACGGCCATCAGCGAGTATGTATTTTTTTCGGTCGATCCTGAATTTCATAAGAAATGCAAAGATGCAGGCAGTGCTGTTGTGATTGGAGGCGAGAATTACGGTCAGGGCTCAAGCCGTGAGCATGCAGCCTTAGCGCCGCGATTTCTGGGTGTCCGGGCTAAGATCGTGAAAAGTTTTGCAAGGATCCATAAGGCCAATCTCTGTAATTTCGGTATTCTGCCGCTCACGTTTAAGAATCCGGGTGATTATGATGCCATCCGGGCCGGTACCCGGGTGATGTTTCCCGATGTGCGAGAACGTATAACACGGGGTGATGTCGAAATTCCGGTTGATATAGGGGAAAAGAGAATGGTCACTTTGTTGGAGGTGTCTGATAGACAGAGGTTATCTCTTTTAGCGGGAGCGGCTTTGAATTATGTCAGAGAATCTTTAAAGAGATAAAAAAGAACTTTAAAAAATGAAAAATATCGTTTTTAATTTTCAGGGTTTTCAAGATAGAGTCAAAAAAAGATTGACTTTATGGCAGAAAGAAAACGTTATCGATAGACTAAAGACAAAAGATCCATCTCTTTGGCTGCCAGATCCAGGGGAAGAAATAATCGATCGTCTCGGTTGGTTGAACTTACCCG
>JAZFSR010000214.1:0-3567 GCA_036446295.1 Candidatus Aminicenantaceae bacterium | reverse complement strand
TAAGCTTTTTCCCTGTTCGATTTGAGCTTTAATCTTTCCCTGGATCTGTTTCATCTCTTCGATATGGTGCCTTATAGTACTTCTATCTACGGATTCACTATGTCCGCTGCAGAAGTGTTCCGCATCCAAATTATCCAGCATTCTGGTGAGCGTTTTGACGTGGGCAAAAGAGTTCCCGCCCTTATAGGAATGAATGAGCTGAGGCCTGCCCATAAATATCTGATCTCCAATAAAGGCCGTTTTTTCTTCCGGAAAATACACCACTATGTCACCAGTTGTATGGCCAATACCAAAATATTTCAGTTCAATCTTTTGAGTTCCTAAATAGATATCGAGCTTATCACTGAAGGTGATAGAAGGGAGAAAAGGGGCCAATTCCGGATCTTCCCAAGCTGAAGGTTCTCCATTGCTCTTGGGGTGTAAAAATTCTTGTCTGCAGTTTTCATGAGCGATAATGGTTACGGTTTGAGGGAAAAATGGATTCCCCATAACATGGTCACCATCGCTGTGTGTGTTGACGATATACTTTATGGGTTTATCTGTGATCTTTTGAATTTCCTTTATTGTCGAAGCGACTGATTCTTGTGTCTGTTTGGTGTCGATCACAAGGACGCCGTTGTCCCCGATATAAAATCCTCCATTGGCGCCCCGCCCTCCAAGAATTTGATACAACCGGTCCGAGATTTTCTCGAGTTTAAGGGGTGGAGCTTGTCTTTGCTGAGCCAAAGAAGACAAACTCATCAATAAAATGGAACACAGAAGGATCGATAAAAACTTGTTCTTTATTTTCATGTAAAGATCTCCTAAAAAAAACAGTCCTATAAATTTAAAAAAAATATTTATCAGTCAAATCACTTAAGAATCGGATCATCCACAACCTTAAATTTCTTGGTGACCACTTCATTGTCATCCACGATCAAAGTCACTTTGTATGTCCCTTCTTCGACGAGCGACGGTCCGCCTCTTCTGAACTGCTGCTGGTTCCCACTGGATTGTGTTCTTCTTTGCCTGAGATTCCAGACTACTTTGTGGAGACCCGGTTCACCTTTACCGCGGACTTCCTGAAGTAAATTACCTTCCAAATCCTTGATTGCCAATTTCACGGATTTTGCTTCGGTTTTTATATTATAATAAATCGATGCTTGAGTGGGTGGATTTTGGGATACGGCGAATTCTCCGTAGCTCTGTCCTCGCTGTTCGGTCGTCCATTTGACTATTCGCTGGATATCAAAAAGATGGGCCTCTTCTTCAAATATTTCGGGCGAAAACTCTTTAAATGGATAGATGTCTACGATATAAAATCCGCGGCCATAGGTAGCAAGAGCCAGATCTCTTTCCCTCTCCTGGATATCCATATCCATGATGATCACGTCCGGGGCGTCTTCTGAGATATTTGTCCAGTTCTTGCCGCTGTCGATAGAGACAAATACACCGTAGTCCGTCCCGATATAGAGAACGTTGGGATTATCGGGATCTTCGTTGATATCACGCACTGGATTCATCATTCCTGCGCTGAGGTCTTCCCAAGTTTCACCCATATCCCGTGTAACATAGATATAGGATGTGTCCTCGGTGTGTGATCGGTAGCCGGAATAGGTGACATAGCAGACATTGACATCATGGTTGGAGGGTTCGACTCGAGAGACCCAGTGATCATAGGGAAGTACGGCGCCTTCGGGATGGTTTTTATTCAGTTTTCCTGAGCTGTCATAGAATTTGTCCGTAATATTGATCCAGCTGACACCGGCATCCTTACTCAGCTGAAGATTGCCGTCATCAGTTCCGGCCCAAAGGACACCGGGTTTGACGGGGGATTCGGCAAAGGTGTAGATAGTGGCCCACTGAAGATTCGTCTCCTTTGATTCTGCAAGTTTTGTTTTATCAGCTTTACTGAGATCCGGGCTAATGGTTTGCCAGGTTCCTGGCTCACCGCGCTGGTTAGATCTGTGAACGTACTGGGAGGTGATATAGACAATGCCAGGATTGTGAGGGGAAAGGTGAATGGGGGCGTCCCACTGGTAGCGTTGGGCCGGTTTTCCGGCGGCGTTTTCTTCGGGAGTATTTCGTACTTGTAGCCTTATCGTCTGTCCTGTCTTCAGGTTCATCCTGTTTGAAACGCCGAACTGGCTTTCATAATAGATGAATTCAGGATTCCACCAATCGCGGACGACGTAATATCCATCTCCTGAGGGAAGATAGGTCCAATCAGCAGGAAAGACACCGTAGCGATTTCGGTTTCTGGATGGTCCCATCCAGCATCCGTTATCCTGGGTGCCTCCCATGACGTTGTAGGGAAACTCGCTGTCGACCGAAACATCATAAAACTGCTGGGCGCTGATGGTCTCTTTCTGGGACCAGTGTAAACCGCTGTCCCAGGTTTCAGACACTCCACCGTCATTGCCGTTGAGAATATGATTTGAGTTGAGAGGGTCGATCCAGATTCCGCGTGTATCGACATGAGCCTTTTTGTTTCCATTCCATGGAGCGGCCTTAAAGGTTTTTCCCGCGTCATCCGACAACATGACCCGAGTTTCAACGGCGTAGAGTTTGTTTTCGTCGTTCGGGTCCACTTCGATGCGGCCCGCATATCCCGCTTCAATGCTGTTGATCACAGCACTGCCTCCCGTGATTTTGTATTCGGTTTTCTTTTTCCAGGTTTCTCCCAAATCGTCCGACCTGTAAATCACCCCATTTTTTGTGATGGGTACCATCTCAATCAGGACTCCTCCGTAGAGGAGCTGGAGGATATAGCGGTTTATCACTTGGTAGCGTCCTGCGGTAGTTTTGTCTTCTTTTCCTTCTTCTGTGGCTTCTGGAGTCGGCATGTCTATAACTTTTTGGACTTCATCCATCATATCAAGAATATCCTTGTCTCCTTTATAAACCTTGCGGGCAGCCTTGATGAAATCTGGAATGTCGATACCGATTTTAGTTTGAAATTCCTTATCTTTGATGAATTCATTGAGTTTTTCCGCCAGAGCGGCTTGGTCTTCCGCTTCTATGGATCCAAACTTGACCATCTTGGCCAGGCTGGATTTGATTTTAAAGGACTTGAAATTGTCGAAAGAAAAGCCATCCTTGAAAAATCTTCTCCCTCTGAAATTAGCGCGGTTTTCTCTCAGATCAAATCCAAGATTGTCTTCTTCGTCCATGCGAACATAGACAATATTCGGGTTTTTTGGATAGATGGTCAATCCATTCCATCCCGATTTGATGTCCATGGGAAGGCCCTCTGTCAGCTTTTTCCATGTTGTCCCACCATCCGTTGATTTGTAGAGGAAATTGCCCGGCTGTTTGTCGATAAATGTCCAGGCTCTGCGGTATGTTTTGTAGCCGGAAGCGATGATGATATCGGAATTGGTAGGATGAAGCACGAAGTCTCCAACCCCCCGGTCTTTAAGGTCAAGAACTAATTTCCATGTTTCACCGCCATCTATAGTCTTGTATAGACCTCGCTGATAGCCCTCCATATCATTATTGTAGAGTTCGCCTTCCGCGGCCACATAGACGATGTCAGGATTTTTACTGTCGATTGCGATTCTGGGGATGTAGTAGCTCTGTTCGAGG
>JAZFSR010000213.1:0-2981 GCA_036446295.1 Candidatus Aminicenantaceae bacterium | reverse complement strand
ATTCCTCGCTGAAGCTCCGGGCGGAGTAACACTTCTCGAAGTCCATCCGACTTAACTGCAGGTGCTATGCGAGGGAATCATCTTCATTTCTGTGATTATTAATCACTTTGTAGTTCACGGATAACTCGATCTTAAAATCATGGAAATGGAAATTCTAAAAATCAATTAGATCGTATGAGTTTTTAAAAGACGGCGGATAAAGAATCGTCCCCAGACAAAGGCAATGAAACCGGCGATAACATTTCCGGTCACGATTCCCCACCAGACACCTTTGAGTTTAAAGTCCAGGAAAATGGCAAAGATATAGGCCAAAGGAGTGGCCAAGACTAATGTGCGTATTAGAGTAACGATTAATGAATACAGCCCTTTTCCCGTTCCCTGAAACATGGACGAAGACAGTACGCCAAAAGCCGCCGTGGGATAGTAGATGCACATCAAACGCAGGAAGACGATCAAGTCCGCACGGATGCGCACAGTTTCTTCAGCTAAGGTGAAAAGTCCTGCAATTTGAGGCGCAAACACAAAAGTCATTAAACCTACGACCAGTTCGATGGCGAGTCCGATCTTAATGGCATACATGTAAGCCGAATTCAATTTTACATAATCACGTGTGCCAAATGCAGCTCCGGTTACAGACGTTACGGCCGTCGCTATCCCTAATAGAGGCAGAATGGCGAACATGGCGACGCGCCATCCCGTAGTATAGACAGCCACTCCATCCGTTCCCCCGACTTCCACGGCAATAAGATTAAGGAGAAACATGGAAAAAGCCATGGCCAAATGCTGTACAGAAGCGGGAATCCCAACACGAAAGATGTCTGCCATAATGGCCTTCTTGAATCGAAATTGCTGAAAAGAAATATTGATGAAAGTGACTTTGCGAATAAAAAGCCATCGAAAGAGAAAGGCCGATGATACAGAAAGAGAAATCATTGTGGCCCATGCGGCTCCGGGCACACCCAAATCAAGGACATAAATAAAGATCGGATCGAGTATGATATTCAATCCGGCGCCCAACATCATGGCGTACATAGCCCGCTTCACATCACCTTCAGCACGCATGAGAGCACTGGCGATATTGCTGAAGAAGAAAATGACAGAACCGGCAAAAAGAATTCTTGCGTAGCTGGCCGCCATGGAAGCGACATGACCGGCGCCCATGGCTTTGAAAATAGAGGGAGCTGCCAAAAATAATGGTACGGTAACTGCGGCGGCTGTGATAATCAAAAGGACAAATGTGTGAGCTCCGACCAAATCGGCCCCCGATTTGTCATTGGCCCCAATTCTGCGAGATATAGCTGAGCCTCCTCCAACGCCTATCCCGGTCGCTAAGGCCAGAATCATAAACAAAAAAGGAAAGAAAAAACCGACAGCCGATAGTGCATCTGCGCCAAGACCCGAGACCCAGAGAGCATCGATGAAGGTGTAGAGAGTATGGACGGACAAGGCAATAATCATGGGGATAGAAAGCTTGATGATAGCTTTCCTGGGATTGCCGAGCAGGGTTTCAACCCCTTTTGTTTGATTTTTCAATAGGGGTGAGGCTTCTTTATTTTCTTTCATTGAGCTTAAACGCGTATTATAAACTCATTTTAGATACTGTCAATGTTTCGACAGGATCAGAAGGAAATCTGTTTTTGACTCCTCGGCATGTGCTGTGTTACATAAATGGAAGATTTGTAGATTCCCATAAGGATAAATTCAAAACAATGAAAAGAAGAGAGTTTTTAAAAATGGCCGGGATTACAGCCGCGGGGTCCACGCTCATGGCCGGTTATCCTATACAAAAGCCGACAGAGAAGTTTGATCCATTAAACGAAAAGGGTTTGCATCCGATTTTGGAGAAAGATTTGCCTCACATATTTATCGACTCCTGTATGCAGATCTGGCCCGATGCGCAGTTTCATGTGGCTCACCGGCATGGAGTCACATCTTATGGGGTGACGGCCTGGGATCCTCACCTTGATGTGGATCAAGCTCTTGAAGGGCTCATGTTCTGGCATCTAGTCACACGGAAATATCCTGATCTGTCCATTGTGTATTCAGTCCAGGATATCAAACGGTCAAAAAATACAGGCAAGGCGACTCTACTTTTAGCATCCCAGTGTGGAGATTTTATCGGATACAAGCTCCACAGGATTGAGGCTTTTTACCGTCTTGGCCTGCGTATGCTGATTCCGGCCTACAGCCTTTCCAACCGTATCTGTGGTGGATGTCTGGATCGTACAGACGATGGGTTGACCTCCTTTGGGCGTGAGGTGGTCTCCGAATGCAATAGAGTAGGGCTTCTCTTGGATTGTTCGCATCTCAGCCCGAAGTCCAGTCTGGAGATTATTGAACTCAGCCGGATGCCTGTAGTTTTCAGCCACTCCTGCACAAAATCACTTGCCGATAATCCTCGGAATATTGATGATGTCCAGATCAAGGCCTGTGCTCAAAAAAACGGCATCATTGGGCTGTCTCCTTGGGGCCCCATGACGCTGAAAACCGGTCGGACACAACGGCCGACATTGGACGACTTTATTGACCATCTCGACCATGTTGCGCAGCTTCTCGGGTCCACAGACAACATTGGAGTTGGTACGGATATGAGTTTGGGAACCTATCCGGATCATGAGACCGATCCCTGGGGAAACCCTGCCTATAAAGATGTCACGAGCACCTATAACAAACATGTGACATCAAATATCCGATCACCTCTCCGTATGGTCGAAGGCTTCAGCAACTATGCGGAAGTGCTGAATTTTATGGACAAGCTGAAACAGCGCGGCTATCGTAACATGGATGTCGGGAACATCCTTGGAGGGAATTACATGAGAGTCTTCGAGAAGGTGTGGACATCCTGAGAGACCTGAGAGATTTGAAAAGAATTCAATCACAAGTAATATTTTTGGAGATGTGATGATTCGCAAAAATCAATTTCATTTAGTAATAATATTTATTCTTATTTTTTTTATGTGTTTTTTACCTGTGTTTGCCCA
>JAZFSR010000212.1:0-2659 GCA_036446295.1 Candidatus Aminicenantaceae bacterium | reverse complement strand
AGTAGGCAGAATATCTTACCGAATATAACTTGGACCTAATTTAAGCAGCAGATTCAACTGAACTTCTATAGAAATATGCCGTAAATAGTCCACAAATTTAGTTATAACTTTATAGCCTGACGGACCCACTCTCATTTAAGTAGGATAATCTCTCTCCCTGTTTCGTTTTAGCTAAATTCGGACCACACATGATATTTCTTAAGTGATGGTTTTATTGACAAGAAAGACACTTTTCCATTAGAATTAAATCGTGATCAAAATGATTTTTTTTGATGGTTCATTTTATTTCATGAGAATCCAAATTCCTCTTCTCGACTACATGAACCGCTTCAGCGGCTTATAATAACCCACCTTCTTCCTTCACACAGATCTATTCAATCTTTTCCTCTCTAAATATGTGAATGATTGAACAACATTCAAGGAGAATAAAAATGAAAAAGAAAGTCATTGTACTCGGATCTGGGCTAGTGGGTGCTCCCATTTCCGTGGACCTTGCGAAGGATTCCCATTTCGAAGTGACGGCTGTGGACATAGATGAAGATTCTCTCAATAGCTTAAAAAAGGGGAAGTATCCCATCAAGACTACCCGAGAAGATCTTTCCAAACAAGAGAAAGTGAGGGAGCTAGTAAAGCCCTATGATATTGTTGTAAGCGCTGTGCCTGGCTTTCTAGGTTTTCAAACCTTAAAGGCTGTTATTGAGGCGAAAAAGAATGTGGTGGATATCGCATTTTTCTCCGAAGATCCATTCTTGCTTGATGTCCTGGCCAAGAGAAATGGGGTTACAGCCATCGTCGATTGCGGCGTCGCCCCAGGCATGTCCAGCATTCTAGTTGGTCGTGTGGACCAATTATTGGATGAGACACATTCTGTGGTCATTTATGTAGGAGGATTGCCGGAAGTTCGTGAATGGCCGTACGAATTCAAGGCAGGCTTTTCACCCATCGATGTGATCGAAGAATATATCCGGCCAGCCAGGTATATTGAGAACGGAAGGCTGATTGTTAAACCAGCATTGTCAGATCTGGAATTGATACATTTTCCAGGAATTGGAACGCTAGAGGCATTCAACACCGACGGTCTGCGTACACTTACCACAACGATTTCCGCTCCTAACATGAAAGAAAAAACGTTGCGTTATCCAGGTCATGTCGAAAAAGTGGCAATGCTCAGAGAAACAGGCTTTTTTGATAAGGACAAAATCACAATCAATGGAGCAAAGATTCGGCCGCTCGATCTTACGGCGCGGTTATTATTCCCGAAATGGAAATTGAATAGGAATGACAGAGATATAACAGTCATGAAACTTATCGTTGTGGGAAAAAAAGAGGAAAAAAAATTACGTTATACCTACGAACTGATGGACCGTCATGACTCCTCTACGAACACACATTCTATGGCTCGAACGACCGGTTATACAGCCACACTCGCCTTAAGAATGGTTGCTCAAGGTCTCTACAAGCGAAAAGGCATATCTGCGCCGGAATTTATAGGCCAACAACCGAAATGTGTCAAATTTATGCTCAAAGGATTGAAAGAGCGTGGAGTTTTTTACAAGGAGTCTATTGAAACAATCGTGGATGAGAAGCTCAGTCTCTATTTCAGTCTTCAATAGTCTCCTGCCAGGATTTGATTTTGTACGTACTCGTCACAGTCGTATAGATAGATCCTAAATCGATCAACGCCATATCATAATGGAGGCCTGCATTGGAATCGATCTCCACATACTCTGCAATGATAGAGCCGTAGAATTCCGCATTGCTGTTGTACAGCACGGTATAATCAGGGACATAGATAGCTCCATAGAAACTGGAATTGGATTCCCAGGTCATTACAGAGTTGAATGTCTCCGTCCCGTATATCTGAACCTTCGTCGGATCTTGTGATAGATTATTGATTTGGGAGTTAGAGCTTTGATAGAACGTTCCCCCAAGATAGAGAGCTAAGGTCACACCTTCTGCAATCTCCAACTGGGAGTTGCTCAGCATGGTGAATTCGCCCGTAACATACAGTACACAATCAGATGTTATGGATATTTTCGAATTATTTTGAAATATAAGTGACGAATAAATCCCAGATTCACTGATCGTCGCTGTTTCATTATTCCCTTGAATGTAATCTCCCCGCAGTGGAAGATTAGAAGGAGGGATAACAGGGGGAAATATTTTCTCTTCACTCAAGGCTGTTTGCTCCCCATTAATTGTAGCGCTGTTTTGCATTACAATTACGTCAAGAGGAAGAGCACCGGGTCCCACTAAAGCATCGGCATTGACTTCTACATTATTTCTTAAAAAGAGGGCGCTGTAATGGGTTGCATTCGTCCCTATTTGCCCCTCATCTTTTACATTCTCACCTCCGTAAACTCCTTCTCTGGAATCATAACTGTCTATCAAGGCATTCCCACTCATTTCCAATCCCAGTTTTCCAAAAATACCATAATCAAATAATGAGTCTGTCTCAATTTCTTCCAGTACGACTCGAATGGATTTTTCTAAATCATTTGAACCAATATGAGACACACGGCCTGTTGATTCAATGACTGGATTTTCTCCTTGAAGATCGAGGACTGTGATGGAAATATCTCCGACTTCTGTGCCGTCATCTGCCTGAAAAGAAGATATTATCAATGTCCTTGATTCAGCATCGCCTTCCCAGTCGATA
>JAZFSR010000211.1:0-4135 GCA_036446295.1 Candidatus Aminicenantaceae bacterium | reverse complement strand
TGAACAAAGAAGAAAAAACAAAGGTCATCAAAGACCACATGGTGCATTCAAAAGACACGGGTTCACCAGAAGTTCAGGTCGCTATACTCACAAATAGAATCAATTATTTATCCACACATTTTGCCATCCACAAAAAAGACTATCATTCAAAGACAGGCCTTATGAAAATGGTTGGACAGCGGAAAAGACTGCTTGGATATTTGAAGAGACAAGATGTCAAACGATATGAAAGCTTGATCAAGAAACTCAAGCTCAGAAAGTAGTACGGATCTCTAAAGGACAACATGCAAGTACAAAAAATCGAACTAGAAATCAGCAATCGAATCCTCTCTATCGAGATCGGGAAAATGGGGAAACAAGCAGATGGTTCAGCCTTCGTCAGATACGGCGACACAATCATGTTTGTGACGGCCACATCAAAGAAAGAAGTGAAGGGGCCAAAACCTTTTTTTCCACTGACCGTTGACTATCGCGAAAACACATATGCCGCAGGAAAAATTCCTGGTGGTTTTTTTAAAAGAGAAGGAAGGCCTTCAGAGAGAGAGATCCTTATCAGCCGGATGATTGACAGACCCGTACGCACTCTGTTTCCAAATGGATACTTTAACGATACCCAGATCGTTGCATATCTCATGTCCGCAGATTCCGATAACGAATCAGATACTCTGGCAATAATTGGTGCTTCAGTGGCTCTTTATTGTTCAGATATCCCCTTTTCCACTCCTATTGGTGCCGTCAAAGTCGGTTATGTCAACAATGAATATGTCATCAATCCGACAAGGAGCCAGCTGAAGGACAGCCCTCTAAATATGATCGTTGTCGGTACGGAAGAGGGCATTGTGATGATGGAAGCCGAATGTGCTGAAGTCGAAGAGGATAAAATCATTCAAGCCACATCTTTAGCCCAAACGAAGATTAATGAGATCATCAATATACAGAAGGATCTTTTCAGCCGGCTCGATATCAAAAAACGGGAGTTCAAGCCTAAAGAAATCGATAAAAATATGTACGATCGCATTGAGAAAGACATCTCAACTGCCTTACTGGAAGCCATTCAGTTTCCTGCAAAAAAAAGAGAAAAGGATGAAAAGACAAACGCAATCCTTAAGTCTCTGCTGGAAAAGATCCCTGAAGAGAATATTGAGGAAGTCAACGATACAAAAGACATTTTCTATACCCTTCAAAAGAAATTAGTCCGAAAATTAATTCTTGAAGGTCAAAAACGAGCCGATGGAAGGACTTTTGATGAAATCCGCCCCATTTCAATCGAAGTGGGCATTCTTCCGCGCACTCACGGGTCTGCTCTCTTTACCCGTGGGGAAACCCAATGCCTCGCCACAGTGACTCTCGGGACCTTTGAAGATATCCAGCGAGTTGACGGATTAATCGATCAGGCAGATAAACGGTTTATGCTCCATTACAATTTTCCTCCCTTTAGCGTTGGGGAAGTGTCCTTTCTCAGAGGTCCGGGCCGCAGGGAAATCGGACACGGCGCTTTAGCTGAAAAATCCATCATTCCAGCCATACCGGATGAAGAGACTTTCCCCTATACCATACGAATTGTCTCCGATATTCTGGAATCGAATGGATCATCTTCCATGGCCACAGTCTGTGGAGGCGTTCTTGCTCTTATGGATGCGGGTGTCCCTCTGCCATCCATCATTGCCGGAATGGCCATTGGATTGGTGAAAGAAGGTGACCGCTATGCGATCCTTACTGATATTGCCGGTCTCGAAGATCACGTAGGAGATATGGATCTCAAAGTTTCAGGAACAGAAAAGGGAATCACAGCCATCCAGATGGATTTAAAAATTCCACATCTTTCCATAGATATACTCAAGGAAGCCGTAGAAAAAGCCCGTTTAGCCCGATTAAAAGTGATCCAAATGATGAGAGACACTCTTCCGGAACCCCGAGCCGATATCTCCCCCTTTGCCCCGCGCATGATCAGCATTTTCATCAATCCGGAAAAAGTGGGGGAAGTGATTGGACCGGCAGGAAAAATCATCAAAAAAATTATTGCCGAGACAAAAGCTAAAATCGATATCGATGAGTCAGGAAAAATCACTATCGCTTCCGTAGATGCGTCCGCTGCAGAAAAAGCCAAAGAAATGATCCGGGAAATCACTCAAGAGGCTGAGATCGGAAAAGATTATACGGGAAAGGTCATTCGGATCGAAGATTACGGTGCTTTCATAGAAATCCTTCCTAACATTGTTGGCCTGCTGCATATTTCCGAAATTGCCCACGAACGCACACGAAGTGTCAGGGACGTGATGAGGCTGGGTGATGTCATTCGTGTTAAAGTCATATCGATCGACGAAAATAATAAAGTCAGAATTAGTAAAAAAGCCCTGGAAGAACCATCTTCCAATGGCGAAGACAATAGTAATCGCTCAGGGGATTCAAATCGAGACAGGAATGATAAGGATAGGTACTGATCCCCAGCAAAAATATCAGCATTTATGAAGATATTCAGACAAAGAAACGGGGGGTTTACCTTCATAGAAATGCTCGTTACTCTCACCATTATTGCGATTCTCGCCGCCGCCGCTCTTCCCCTGGCAAAGTTTGCAGTTAAACGGCAGAAAGAAATCGAACTGAAAAGAAATCTCCGGATCCTGAGAGAGGCGTTTGATGCGTATAAAAAAATGGCCGATGATAAAAAATTCGAATTCGATGAAGATACCGAAGGTTATCCCGCTGATCTGGACATTCTTGTAGAAGGCGTTGAAATCAAAGAATCTGAAGAAGGAAATGAAGTTATAAAGGTTCACAAATTTTTACGCCGAATCCCCAGGGACCCCATGACAAATTCTAAAGAATGGGGTTTGATATCTTACCAGGATGAGCCGGATTCCAATGTTTGGGGAGGAGAAAATGTCTATGATGTCTACACCAAAAGCCCGGGGACGGCTCTCGATGGGACCAAGTACCGGGAGTGGTAGAAAATCAATGAGAGGAGAGCCCTTTTTACGTTCTCAAAAAGGATTTACTCTTATCGAACTCATCATTGTTTTTACACTTATCGGGATATTAGTTGGCCTCGCTCTTCCACAATACCAGACCGGAACTCGGAGAGCACGCGAAGCCGTTCTTAAAGAAAATCTCTATGTTCTGAGAACTCTGATCAATCAATATTACACCGACAAAATGAAATACCCTGCATCTCTGCGGACACTGGTCGATGATGGGTACTTACGGGATATCCCTAAGGATCCCATTACTCAATCCTCTGATACATGGATCGAAGTTCCGGAAATACTCAACCCGGAAGATATGCTTTCTGGAATGGAAATACCAGGTATTGTCGATGTAAAATCCGGTTCAGAACGAACGGCCATGGATGGGACTTTCTTTAATACATGGTAATTAAAAGCAAAAAAAACAAACCACTTTCATCAGGATATACCCTTATTATTCTCCTTTTTGCTATATCCGTGTTGATTATCGGTCTCATGATTGCTGTTCCTGTCTGGCAGACTCAAATACAAAGAGAAAGAGAAGAAGAACTCATTTTCCGTGGAAAACAGTATGTCGAAGCCATCCGCATCTTTCAATTAAAAAAACCCGGTTCTTTTCCCAAAACTATGGACGAATTACTTGAAGAAAAATGCATTCGACGTCTGTATACAGATCCAATGACTAAGAATGGCGAATGGAACATCATCCTTCCCTATCAACGGGTTTCGGCAAAACAAAAAGGATCTCTACAGAGAGTCCTCATAGTTCCCTCTAGTATGCTTGCCAATATTGACAACTTACAGATTATTGGAGTCGTAAGTGCATCAACACAGAGATCCGTAAAAATCTATTACGAACAGGAATCCTATGACCAATGGCTTTTTTTCTTCGGGCAGGATCCGGAAAAAATGCCTGATATCACCTATTATGGTCAGGAAGAAAAAGATTAATGGACTCCGTACTCATCATTGCCGGTGAAAGTTCTGGGGACAAGTATGGAGCCGAACTCGTATGTGAGTTTAAAAAGAAATATCCTCAAATTGATTTCTTTGGCATCGGCGGAACACACATGGAAAACGAAGGCGTTGAGCTGCTATTTTCCGTTCAGGACTTGGCCCTGGTTGGAATCGTTGAAGTTCTCTCGCACATTCCTCGTATTAAAAAGATTTTC